>JAIUNH010000577.1 GCA_020161965.1 Pseudomonadota bacterium | reverse complement strand
CTCCCGGATGCGTACGTATATTGCCGCCGCTTTCTTCGCCATCGCCGCGATGCCGGCTTTCGCGCAAACGCCCGCCGCGAACGGCGATTGGCGCGTCAATCTCGGCGCCATCGGCTTCGCCACGCCGTCCTACGAAGGTTCGAACAGCTACAAGGCGCGCGCTTTGCCGATCGTCGACGTCGAATGGCGCGAGACGGTGTTTTTGAGCGCGGAGCGCGGGCTGGGCGCCAATGTCGTCACCTTGCGCGATCCGGGGGGGCGCGGCGCCTTCCGGGCGGGTCCGTTCGTCAATTATCGCTTCTCGCGCGACGAAGGCGACGACGACGACCTGCGTGGCATGGGCGACGTGAAGGACGGCGTGGATCTCGGCGCCTTCGCCAGCTACGATTTCGGGCCATTGGGATTGCGTGTCGCCGGGCGGCGCAACGTGTCGCATTCGGAACTCGGCGGCACGATCGATTTGGGCCTGCGCTACCGTGTGCCGGTCGGCCGTACGATGATCGGAATCGGCCCCAGCGCCACCTGGGCCGATTCCGATTACATGCAAAGCTATTTCGGCGTGACGGCCGCGCAAGCGACCGCGTCGGGTATGCGCGCCTATACGCCGTCGTCGGGCTTCAAGGATGTCGGCCTGTCCGCCAACGCGATGCACCCGCTCGGCGGCAAATGGGCGCTGACCGGCTTCGGCGGCTACAAGCGCCTGATCGGCGACGCCGCTGACTCGCCCTTGGTGAAGGATCGCGGCGCGGCGAACCAGTTCCGCGTCGGGCTCGGGATCAGCTATCGCTTGTTCTAGCCTTCGCTCGACGCCGGGGCGCGCTTGCGGAAATAGATGTCGAACAGGTCGAGGAACACGATCGTTCCCAGGCCGAACACGCCGTTGATCGTCAAGCCGCGCCACATCGTGGCCAAGCCGAACGCGGGCGACGGATTGCCCTTCATCGGCGCCACGACATACCAGCCGACGATGTTGCAGACGATCGCGCCGAACAGGAAGCCATAGATCAAGCGCGGGCGGCCCGGCTTGAACATGCCGCGAAACGCCGCGATCAGGCAGCCCCACAATCCGCCCCAGAACGCGAGCTGGACGATCGCCGGCAGGCCGAAGGCCGGCACCGGACGGGTGCTCCACGGAAAATTCGGCGCGAAGCCCAGCAGGTGCAGAACCAGGATCGTGCCCTGGTGGAAGGTCAGCACCGACAAATAGGCGGCGGCGAAACCGATCAGCAGCGTGCGCGGCGCGAACGAGACTCCGGCGGGCATTGAGGGACTCCTACTGGGATTTGTTCCAACGCGCGGCGGCCGCGTCGTCGGTCGTTTTGGCGTCGACCCATTGCGGGCCTTTGTCGGTGTCTTCGAGCTTCCAGAACGGCGCGCTGGTCTTCAGCCAATCGATCAGGAAATGGCACGCCTCGAACGCTTGTTCGCGATGGGGCGACGCGGCGGCGCACAGCACGATCCGGTCGCCCGGCTCCAAGCGCCCGAAGCGATGCACGATCAACGTGGCGGACAACTGCCAGCGCGCATTCGCTTCGGCCTCGACGCGCGCGAGCTCCTTCTCGGTCATGCCGGGATAATGTTCGAGTGTCATCGCGCCGATCCTGGCATCACCCGCGATGTCGCGCACGAGGCCCACGAAGCTCGTCACCGCGCCGATATCGTGCCGATCGCGCGTCAACGCGTCGAGTTCGGCGCCGATATCGAAATCCTCGCGTTGGACGCGCACGGCCATTTCAGCCCCCCGTCACCGGCGGGAAGATCGCGATCTCGTCGCCGTCGGTGATCGCGTGATCGGGCTTCACATAGGTCTGGTTGACCGCGACGCGCACGACGTTGCGGTTTTTGAGCGCTTCGGCATGGCCGGGCGAACGCTGGGCGAGGAAATCGAGCAGGCCCGCCACGTCGGTCACGCTATCGGGTAAGGCGATCGTTTCTTCGCCCGTACCGACGCGCGTGCGCAACCAAGCGAACCACAAGACCTTCATGCCAGCAGCTCCGAGAAGGGCAGGAATTCGACGCGCGTACCGGGCGCCACGTCGGCGGTGTCTTCGGCGAGTTCGATCAACCCGTCGCTTTCGACCAGCGAGGTCAATATACCCGCCCCGTCGAGCGGGAAGGGACGCAAAAGCGGCGCGCCGTCGGCCGCGTATGTAACCGATGCGCGCACCCATTCGCGCCGTCCGGGCTTTTTCTTGATCGCCGTTTCGCAAGCGAGCTTGAAGCGCAACGGCATGGCATCGGCCGCACCGCCCAAGCGCGCCAGCACGGGGCGGGCGAAGCGCAGATAGGTGACGATCATCGCGACCGGATTGCCGGGCAGGCCGATAAAGGCCGTGCCCTTCACGTTGCCCAGCGCCACCGGGCGGCCGGGGCGGATGGCGAGGCGCCAGAAATCCAGCGCGCCATTGGCCGTGACGGCGGCGCGCACGTGATCCTCCTCGCCCGTCGACATGCCGCCCGACGTGACGATCGCGTCGTGATCCTTGGCGGCGTTGGTCAATGCCTCGCGCAGGATCTCCGCCTTGTCGGGCAGAAT
>JAIUNH010000576.1 GCA_020161965.1 Pseudomonadota bacterium | reverse complement strand
AAAGACGTTACTTGCGTGAAGCGCATCGGCGAAATCCCGGCGGGCTTCGTGCCCGACGCGATCATCGTCGCGACCAAGCCGCAAGTCATGGAAACCGTGCTGCCGCCGTATCGCGCGATGGCCGCGAAGGCGCTGGTGCTGTCGATCGCCGCGGGCCGGCGCATCGAATTTCTGGAAAAGCATCTGGGCGATGTCGCGGTCATCCGCACGATGCCCAACACGCCCGCCGCGATCGGGCGCGGCATTTCGGTTTGCGTCGCCAATGCGCGCGCCACGCAAAATCAGCGCGATCTTGCGACCAAGTTGATGGGCGCCGTCGGCGAAGTCGGCTGGGTCGACGACGAAGCCTTGATCGATGCGGTCACGGCCGTGTCGGGCTCGGGCCCCGCTTACGTGTTCCTGTTGGCCGAGGCGATGGCGGCGGCGGGCGTCAAAGCCGGCCTCACCGAAGAACTCGCGACGCGGCTTGCCCGCGCCACCGTGTCGGGGGCCGGCGAGCTGCTGCGTCAGTCCCAAGACAGTTCGGCGCAATTGCGCAAAAACGTCACCTCGCCCGGCGGAACGACCCAGGCCGCGCTCGACGTGCTCATGGGCCCGGGCGGTTTGCCGGAGCTTATGGAAAAGGCGGTCGCCGCCGCAAAGCGCCGGGGCCAGGAATTGGCCTAAAAACGGGGCAAAAACCCCCGTTACACCGGCGTTAAACCGGCGGTGGACACATCGCCCCCTCACTGTTATTTTCCCGCCGCCCGCGTATCCCGGGAGTCTCCTCGGGTCGCGGGCTTGTCGTTATTTCGACGTGTTTTCAACGCCTTAAAGGGCTCGGTCCGGTCGTCATGAAACTCCTCGCCGGGAATTCCAATCGCCCGCTCGCCGAGCAGGTGGCCAAAAGCCTGGATCTGCAGCTGACGCACGCCAATGTGCGCCGCTTCGCGGACCAAGAGGTGTTCGTCGAAATTCTGGAAAACGTGCGCGGCGAGGACGTGTTCGTCCTGCAATCGACCTCGTATCCCGCCAACGACAATCTGATGGAATTGCTGGTCGCGATCGACGCACTCCGGCGCGGTTCGGCGCGCCGCATCACGGCGGTGCTGCCCTATTACGGCTATGCCCGCCAGGACCGGAAATCCGGCCCGCGCACGCCGATCTCGGCCAAGCTGGTCGCAAACCTGATCACCGAAGCCGGCGCCCATCGCGTCGTGACGCTCGACCTGCATGCGGGTCAGATCCAAGGCTTCTTCGATATCCCGCTCGACAATCTGTTCTCCGCACCCACCTTCACCAAGGACATCCGCGAGCGCTTCCACGGCAAGGACCTCGTGATGGTCTCGCCGGACGTCGGCGGCGTGGTGCGCGCGCGCGCCGTCGCCAAGCGCCTGGAAGCCGATCTAGCCATCATCGACAAGCGCCGTGAACGCGCGGGCGTGTCGGAAGTGATGAACATCATCGGCGACGTCAAAGGCCGGACCTGCATCCTGATCGACGACATCGTCGATTCCGCCGGCACGCTGTGCAACGCCGCCGTCGCGTTGATGGAAGAAGGTGCGACCGAAGTGTGGGCCTACGTGGTCCACGGCGTGTTGTCGGGTGGTGCGGTTCAGCGCGTCGCCGCCTCGCCGCTCAAGGAACTCGTCATCACCGATTCGATCGTCGCGACCGACGCGGTCAAGGCGACTAAGAATATCCGTCAGATTCCGATCGCGCCGCTGCTGGCGGAAGCCATGCGGCGCATCAACGAAGAGCGTTCGGTCTCCAGTCTTTTCGACTGAGGAACGAACATCCCGGTGCTTGGGACAACCCTGGAGGTCCGGCACCGGCAACCGAGAGAGAAGGAAGACAAAACGATGGCTACCATCAACAAGCTCGCGGCCGAGCCGCGTGAAGGGGCTGGAAAAGGGGCCGCCCGAGCTGTGCGTCGCGCGGGCCGCGTGCCCGCCGTGATCTACGGCGAAAAGACGACCCCGACCCTGATTTCGCTCGACCCGCGCGACGTCATGCGCGAAGCGTCGGTGACCGGGTTCTTCACCCGTCTGTACGAAGTCGAAGTCGCGGGCAAAACCCATCGCGTGCTGCCGCGCGATATCCAGTTCCATCCGGTCAACGACCGTCCGGAACATGTCGACTTCCAGCGCGTGGGCTCGGCGAGCCGCGTGCGCGTCGAAGTGCCGGTCAAGGTCGAGAACGCGGACAAGTCGCCGGGCTTGAAGCGCGGCGGCGTCGTCAACCTCGTGCGCCACACGATCGAATTGTGGTCGCACCCGGAAAAGATCCCGTCGAAGATCGTCATCGATCTCGGCAGCCTCGATATCGGCGATTCGGTGCATATCGAATCGATCAAGCTGCCGGACGGCGTGAAGCCGACGATTTCGCGCAACTTCACCGTCTTGGCGCTGCGCGCCCCGTCGGTGCAGAAGGAAGCCGAAGCCGCCCCGACCGCCGCCGCGGCGGAAGGTGCCGCCGCCGCTCCGGCCGCGGGCGCTGCTGCGCCTGCCGCCAAGGCCGGCGACGCGAAGGCTGCCGCTCCGGCCGCCGCCGCTGC
>JAIUNH010000575.1 GCA_020161965.1 Pseudomonadota bacterium | reverse complement strand
GCTTGAGCGAGAGCAGCAAGGCGGTCGCAAGGCTGCGATCGGCGACGTAGTTCTTGGCGGCGAGCAAGTCGAGCGTGGCTTCGACCGTTTTCGGCAATTCCATGGGAGCCCGGTGTCCAGATGCGATGAAACCCCAGCATCGCACGCCGCCGGGCCGCTCCGGAAGGGCCTTAACTTTGCCCTACTATGCATTGATTGTGTGAGATTTTTCTCACGCTCTGCGAAGCGATGTCGCCATTCTTCGGGGGGCCATGGAGCCGGGCCACAGCCGTCGGCGTTACGGCTTTTATCCCACGTTAATGTTTTGATCTTACTGTCAGAACGGAAATTTTGCGGGTCTGTTTTCTCCCAATCCTGGAGTTCGTCATGCAGCGTTCCGTGTCCACAAAAGGACGGATGGGTTTGCGGGGTCGCGCGTTGGCCGCATTCACGGCGATTGCCATGGCCTTCGTGCTTGCGGCGGTGGTCGATCTCTTCGGCGATCGCAGTCGCATCATGGCCGACCGGAACGAGAAGACGCGCGAGCTGGCCGAAGTCGGGCAGGGCATTGCCGCGTATTTTCATTCGTTGGAGACAAGCGGCGCCTTGCCGCGCGATGAAGCGCAGAAGCGCGCTTTGGCGGCGCTCGAACAATTGCGCTACTCGGGCAGCGAGTATTACTGGGTCAACGACTACGACGCGCGGGTCTTGATGCATCCTTTCGTCAAGGCGATCGTTGGCATCGACCTTGCGACGGCGCAGAACAAGCGCTTGCTGCCGTTGTTCCAGGAATTCGCCCGGATCGCGCGCGAATCCGGCGGCGGATATCACGACTATCCTTGGCCCAAGCCCGGCGCGACGGAAGACCAGCCGAAAATCTCCTACGTCAAAGCGTTTCAGCCTTGGGGCTGGGTCATCGGCACGGGCATCTATGTCGACGACGTGGAGGCTGCTTTCCGGATTGAGGCGATCAAACGGGCGATCGCTTTGCTGGTGATCGCGGCGATCATGGTCGCGGTCGTATGGCTGCTCGACCGGACACTGCTGCGGCCGCTGGGCGCGTTGATCGGGACGGTAACGGAAATCTCCGCCGCCCGCTTGGACGTGATCGTTCCCGCGGTCGAGCGCGCCGACGAGCTTGGCGCGATGGCGCGCGCCGTCGAGGTGTTACGCAGCAACGCCCTTGCGCGTCGCGATCAGGAAGCCAAAGAGGCCGCCGAACGCGCCCGCCTGGATCGGCGACGCGTGGCCATGGAACAGCACTCCGCCGATCTCAACGCGACCGTTTCGGGGGTCCTCGAAACGCTTTCGGAATCCGCCGCCGCGATGAAGCACTCGGCGCACAGCATGAGCGACACGGCCGCCCGCACGCGCGATCAAGCCGGCATGGTCACCGACAACGCCACGAAGAGCTCCGACAATCTGACGACCGTCGCCGCCGCGTCCGAGGAAATGCTCGCCTCGATCCGCGAGATCGGCCGCCAAGTCGGCGAATCCGCCAAGATCGCCACTGACGCCGTCGCGGAGGCCAAGCGTACCGACGATATCGTCAAAGGCCTTGTCGAGGCCGCGGGGCAGATCGGCGACGTGGTGAAGCTGATCAACGACATCGCGTCGCAGACCAATCTTCTGGCGCTGAACGCGACGATCGAAGCGGCGCGCGCGGGCGAGGCGGGCAAGGGCTTCGCCGTCGTGGCGTCCGAGGTGAAGAATCTCGCCGGCCAGACCTCCAAAGCGACCGACGAAATCGCCGGAAAGATCGAAGCCGTGCAAGGTGCGACCGGCCGGGCAACGGGATCGATCGCCAAGGTTTCGTCGATCATCGCCCAGATCAGCGAGATCGCGGCGGGGATCGCAAACGCGGTCGATCAGCAATCGTCGGCGACGCAGGAAATCGTGCGCAACGTGCAGAACGCCAGCGAATTGACGAATGCCGTGACCGGTTCGATCGCGCGCGTTTCGACTGGGGCGAGCGAAACCGGGGCCGCGGCGGAAGTGGTGCTGACGGCCTCCGATGGGCTTTCCGATCAAGCGTCGAGCTTGCGTCGCGAGATCGAGAGCTTCCTGCTGCAGATGCAGGACAGCGGTGAGCGCCGGCACTTCGAGCGCGTCGCATGCGGCATTCCGATCGTTATCGAGCGGAACGGGACGCGCATCGACGCGACAGCCGTCGACATTTCCATAGGCGGCTTGCGCGCGGGCATCGAGATTCCCGGAGCGCGTCCCGGCGAATCCGTCACCGTTCAACTCGGCAAGGTCAAAGTCGCCGCGCGGATCGCGCGGGTGACGGGCGAAGGCGCATTGGGCCTGATGTTCTCGCTCTCGGGCGACGATGCCGGTCAGTCGCATGTCGAAGCGCTGGTCGAGAACGCCCGCCGCGCCAAAGCGGCGTAGCCTGCGGGCTTCGTGCAGAAGGGGTGTCGCCGGAAAAGAAAAAGGCCGGCGCCCCGAAGGGCACCGGCCCTGGCAGTCTTGGTACGGGGCGGTCTTAGGCCGCCGCCACCGCGCGTTTGGCCATCACGCCGATCAGATGGGCGCGATATTCGGCCGAACCGTGGATATCGGAGTTGA
>JAIUNH010000574.1 GCA_020161965.1 Pseudomonadota bacterium | reverse complement strand
GCCGGCGGCGCCGTCGGCGGATCGCCGGCCGTGCCGATCGGCGAATGGCGCCGACAGGCCGCCAAATTGCGCCAGCTCGTCAAACGCGAGACCGGCGACGCAAGCGAAGACGGAAGAGAAGAATGAACGAGCAAACCCCGCCGCAAGCCGCACCAATCGGCGAGACGATCGAGATCGACCGCATCGTCGATATGATCCCGCATCGCTATCCGTTCCTGATGATCGACAAGGTCGTCGAGGTGAAGACGGACGAGAGTGCGGTCGGCGTCAAGAACGTCACGATCAATGAGTATTTCTTCCAAGGCCATTTCCCCGGCCATCCGGTGATGCCCGGCGTGCTGATCGTCGAAGCGATGGCGCAGACCGCCGGCGTGCTGGTCGTGCATACGCTGGGGCCGAGTGCGGAAGGCAAGCTCGTCTATTTCATGGGGATCGACGAGGCGCGCTTCCGCCGGCCCGTCGGTCCCGGCGACCAGCTGCGCATCCTGGTCACCAAGGATCGCTCGCGCGGCATGGTATGGCGCTTCCAGGGTGTCGCGACGGTCGACGGCCAGCGCGTCGCGGAAGCGACGTTCTCGGCGATGATCCGGGATCGGTGATGGACGACACGTCCCAGACCGTGACATCGATTCACCCGACGGCGATCGTCGAGCCGGGCGCCGAGCTCGGGCCCGGCGTCAAGATCGGGCCTTACAGCATCGTCGGCCCCAATGTGAAGCTGGGTGCTGGCGTCGAACTCATCAGCCATGTCGTCGTCGCGGGCCATACCGAGATTGGCGCGCGCGGCCGCATCCATTCCTTCGCCGTCATCGGCCAGCCGCCGCAGGACCGCAAATACAAGGGCGAGCCCACGCGCCTGACGGTCGGTGCGGACACGATCATCCGCGAGCATGTGACGATGCACCCGGGAACCGCGGGCGGCACGTCGCTGACCACAGTCGGCGAAAACTGCCTGATCATGGTCGGCGCGCATGTCGCCCATGATTGCCGCGTGGGCGACGGCGTGGTGATGGTCAACAACGCGACCCTCGGCGGCCACGTCAATGTCGGCGAATACGCGATCCTGGGCGGCAATTCGGCCGTGCATCAATTCGTGCGTATCGGCAAATACGCGATGATCGGCGGCATGACCGGCGTCGAGGGCGACGTCATCCCCTATGGCATGGTCACCGGCGATCGCGCGCGCTTGCAGGGCCTCAACATCGTCGGCTTGAAGCGCCGCGGTTTCAGCCGCGAGCAGATCCACGATCTGCGCACCGCCTATCGCCTGTTGTTCGCGCAGGAAGGCACGTTGGCCGAGCGTCTCGACGACGCGACAAAGCTGCACGCGCATGTGGCGCCGGTGATGGATATCGTCGAGTTCATCCGCACGGCCAATAACCGCTCGCTGTGCCTGCCCAAGGCCGACGGGGCGGCGTGAGCCGCCGATGATCCCGGCCTCTCCGCCGAAGATCGGCCTGATCGCCAGCGGGGGAAGGTTGCCCGAATTGTTGCGCGAGGCGCGGCCCGACATGTTCGTGCTCGGCCTCGAAGGTTCCGTCGATCCCAAACTCGCCGATCTGATTTTGCCCGTGGGCAAGGCGGGCGCCATCTTCGCGGCGTTGCGCCAAGCGGGCTGCACGCATGTCGGCATGGCCGGGTTGTTCCTGCGCCCGTCTTTCGCCGGCCTGCGGCTCGACTGGACGGGGTTCCGCATCCTGCTGCGCCTGTTGCCCGTATGGGGCGGCGACGCATCGCTGCTCGCGCGCGTGCTGGCGGAAGTGGAGCGCGCGGGATTCACCGTGATGGGCGTGCCCGAATTGCGGCCCGATCTTCTGGCCACCGCCGGCGCTTATGGGCGTGAGACGCCGAGCGATAAGGAACGCACCGATATCGACGCGGGCTTCGCGGCCGCCAAGGCGTTGGGCCGGACCGAGCGCGGCCAAGCCGTGCTGGTGCGCGACGGCGAAGTGCGCGCCAAGGAAGGGCGCGGCGGCACGCAAGCGCTGATCCGCAACGCACCGTTGCCGGGCGGCATATTGGTGAAGGCGGCGATGCCGGGGCAGGATCGGCGCGTCGATCTGCCGACGATCGGCCTCGACACGATCGACCAAGCCAAGCGCGCGGGCTTGCGCGGCATCGCGGTGGAGGCGGGGGCGGCGATCGTCATGGATCGCGATGCGATGGCGCGCGCGGCCGACGCGGCCGGCATCTTCGTCTATGGCGTGGCGCCATGACCGGCAAGCTGGTCTTCCTCGTCGCGGCCGAACCGTCGGGCGACAATCTCGGCGCCAAGCTGATGGCGAGTTTGCGCAAGCAAGACCCGTCCTTGCGCTTCGCGGGCATCGGCGGCGAGCGTATGGCCGCCGAAGGCTTGGAAACGCTGTTCCCGATCGGTGATCTGTCGGTGATGGGCTTCGTCGAAGTCCTGCCGAAGCTGCCGGTGATCCTCGATCGCTTGAAGCGCACGGCCAATGCGATCCGCGAAGCCAAGCCCGACATCGTCGTGCTGATCGACGCACCCAGTTTCGGTTTGCGCGTCGCCGATCGCGTGCGCGACACGGGCGTGCCGATC
>JAIUNH010000573.1 GCA_020161965.1 Pseudomonadota bacterium | reverse complement strand
ATCTGGGCCGCGATATTTTCGTGCGCACGCTGTCGGGGGCGCGCAACTCGGTCATCGTCGGGATCGGCGTCGCGGGCCTGACCTTGCTGATCGGCACGGCGTTCGGCCTGCTCGCCGGTTACTTCAACCGGCTCGACGGCGTCATCATGCGCATGATGGACGGGTTGATGGCGATCCCCGGCGTGTTGCTGGCGATCGCGTTGGCCGCAATCCTGGGCAGCGGGCTCTACACCGTCGTCATCGCAATCGCCGCGCCGGAAATTCCGCGCACCGCGCGGCTTGTGCGCTCGGTCGTGCTGACGATCCGCGAAATGCCCTTCGTCGCCGCCGCGATTTCGGTCGGCTCCAGCACGCCCAAAATCCTGCTGCGCCATATCCTGCCCAACGCGATGCCGGCCTTGATGGTCCAGGCGACGTTCGTCTGCGCCTCCGCCATCCTGACCGAAGCGGTGCTGAGCTTCCTGGGTGTCGGCACGTCGCCCGACATCCCGAGCTGGGGCAACGTCATGGCGGGCGGGCGGCAATTCTTCCGCGTGGCGCCGTGGGTCATTCTGTTTCCCGGCATTTTCCTGTCGATCTTCGTGCTGGCGATCAATCTGTTCGGCGACGCGCTGCGCGAGCGCGGCGATCCGATGCTGTCGGGGCGCCGCGCATGACCGCAGCGCTTCTTCAAGTCCGCGATCTGCGCGTCGCGATGAATAACGGGCGCACGCAAGTGCTGCGCGGCGTCGATTTCGATTTGGCCGAAGGCCGCACGCTGTGCCTCGTCGGCGAGTCCGGCTCGGGCAAAAGCGTAACGGCCGCGGCGTTGATGGATCTGCTGCCGCCGCATGCGCGCATCGACGCCGCGACGATGGCGCTCGGCGGCCGCCCCCTCGCCCATATGCGCCGCGCCGAGCGCGATATGGCGATGATCTTCCAGGACCCGATGACCTCGCTCAATCCGGTTCTGACGATCGGCTATCAGTTGCGCGAGGCGCTGCAGCTCAAAGAAAAGGTCTCGACCGCCGCCGCGCATGCGCGCGTGCTGGACGTGATGCGCCAAGTGCGCATCCCCGATCCCGAGACGCGCCTTGCCGCCTATCCGCACCAACTTTCCGGCGGCATGCGCCAACGCGTGATGATCGCGATGGCGCTGATCCGCCGCCCGCGCTTGCTGATCGCCGACGAACCGACGACGGCACTGGACGTGACCGTGCAGGCGCAAATCCTGTGGCTGTTGCAGGAATTGCAGCGCGAGACAGGTACGGCCATCCTGTTCATCACCCACGATCTTGGCGTCGTCGCCGAAATCGCGCATGACGTCGCCGTGATGTATGCGGGTAAAATCGTCGAACGCGGCCCGGTCGGCGAGATTTTCCGCGATCCCGCACACCCCTATACGGCCGGCTTGATGGCCGCCACACTCGACCATCGCACGGCGAGCGACGCGCGGGGCCAGCGCTTGGTCGAACTGCCCGGCACGGTGCCGGTCGCAGGCGAAGCGATCGCCGGCTGCGCCTTCGCACCCCGCTGTGCCTATGCGGTCGCGGCTTGCGCGAATACGCCGCCCGAATGGCGCAGTCTGACCCGCGCGCATGGCGCCGCCTGCCCCTATTTCCGCGCCCCGCAAATGGCGGAGGGCGCCGCGCGATGACCGCCCCCATCCTCGAAGCAAACGATATCGTCCGCCATTTCCCGTCGGGCGCTTCGACCGTTCACGCGGTCAACGGCGTGTCGCTGGCGTTGAACGCGGGCGAGGTCCTTGCGGTCGTCGGCGAAAGCGGTTGCGGAAAATCGACGCTCGGCCGCATCCTCGTGGCGTTGGATCGCCCGACAAAAGGCGCCGTGCGCATGAACGGCAACGATCTGTCGGCGTTGACGGGCACGGCGTTGCGCAAAAGCCGCGCGGGTTTCCAGATGATCTTCCAGGATCCCGGCACGTCGCTCAATCCACGCTGGACGATCGGACAGTCGTTGCGCGAGCCGCTCGAGAATTTCGCCATCGGCACGCGCGCCGATCGGGCCGGACGCGTCAACAAACTTTTGGCGCGCGTCGGCTTGCGGCCCGAATTTGCGGAACGCTATCCGCACGAACTCTCCGGGGGGCAAAAGCAACGCGTGGCCATCGCCCGCGCCCTCGCCGGCAATCCGCGCTTGCTGGTGGCGGACGAGCCGGTTTCGGCGCTCGACGTCTCGGTGCGCGCCCAGGTCATCAATCTACTGTCCGATCTGATCGCGTCAGGCGAACTCGCCCTCGTCTTCATCTCGCACGATATCGGCGTCGTCGCGCATATCAGCACGCGCATCGCGGTCATGTATCTGGGCCGCATCGTCGAGATGGGCCCGACGGCGGACGTGCTGCGCAATCCGCAACATCCTTATACGCGCGGGCTGCTCGACGCGGTGCCCGTACCCGATCCCGAACAGCGCCGCACGCGCACGCCGCTGACCGGCGATCCGCCAAGTCCCATCGATCTGCCGCCGGGATGCGCCTTCGTCGCGCGCTGTCCGCACGCCATCGATTCCTGCCGCAACGCCATCCCCGAACTTCGCGCCGTCTCGCCGGCGCGTTC
>JAIUNH010000572.1 GCA_020161965.1 Pseudomonadota bacterium | reverse complement strand
CGCGTGACCGTGACGTCGACCGCGCGCGCGCCGCCGGTTAGGCGCGAGCGGCGCAGCAATTCCTCGCGCGCCACCGGCACGTTGGGCGATGCGGCAAGCACTTCCAGCAGCGAGGTCTCGGCGGTGGTGAGGCGCACGACCTCGGTCCCGCGCGTCAGCTCGTCGCGCGTCAGATCGAATTTGAACGGGCCGAAGGTGACACTCTTGGGTGCGGGCGGGGCGGGGGGCGGGGCACGGCGCAGCACGTTGCGCACGCGCAGCAGCAGCTCCTCCGGCTCGAACGGCTTGGGCAGGTAATCATCGGCGCCGATCGACAGGCCGGCGATGCGGTCGGCCGATTCCGCGCGCGCGGTCAGCAACACGATCGGCGTTTGGCGTTTGGCGTCGCGCAGGCGCTTGGTGAAGCTCATCCCGTCTTCGCCGGGCATCATCACGTCCAGCACGACCAGATCGAATTCCACGGCGTCGAGCTGCGCCTGCGCTTCTTTGGCGTCGGCGGCCGTGGCCACGCGATAGCCGCGATCCGCCAAGAACCGCCGCAGCAGATCACGGGTTCGCGTGTCGTCGTCGACGACGAGGAGATGGGCGCCTTCGCTCATTTGCGAATCGAGGATACTACGCTTCCGGTGTCGCGGTCATGGCGGCTTGGGCGGTTTCGCGGTGTCGATATCCGCGACTTTGGCGCGGTCGCGCTCGTCGATCAGGTTCTGCATGACCCGGCGGAACCCGTCGACCGCCCCGGCCCCGGCCGCGCGATAGGCGGTGGCGATGCGTTTGCGCTGGTTTTCGGTCAGGCGGCGTTCCAACTCCGCGCCCTTTTCGGTCAGTTCCAGGCGGCGCTGGCGCCGATCGACCGGGCCCTGTTTCTGCGCGATATAGCCCTCGCGCACCAATTCCCCCAGCACGCGCGACAGGCTTTGCTTGGTGATGCGCAAGATCGCCAGCAATTCGCCGACATTGATCCCCGGATAGCGGCCGACGAAATAGACGACGCGATGGTGCGCCCGGCCCAGTCCGATTTGCGCCAGCATCCGGTCCGGTTCGCCGGTGAAATCGCGATAGGCGTAGAACAGCAACTCGATCCCGAGACGAAGATCCTCGTCGCGTAGAAACAGGTGCTGCATTCCGGGGCGCAATTCAGGCATGACCACTCGGCATGAAGAAGATACGACAGCAATGTTGACATATATGACGCAAGAGTGTTTCTTAGCGCAAGCCTGAATATACGCTCCATTGCGTAGCATAAGGGCGGAACGCAACGAAGTTACCAATATCGGGAGTGACCCATGGCACTCGTGCCCTTCGACGATCGCGACGGCTGGATCTGGTACGACGGCAAACTGACCCCGTGGCGCGACGCCAAGTTCCACGTTCTGACTCACGCCATCCATTACGGCTCGGCCGTATTCGAGGGCGAGCGCGCCTATGGCGGCAAGGTCTTCAAGCTGCGCGAGCATTCGCAGCGCTTGATCGATTCCGGCCGCATCCTGGGCTTCGAAATTCCTTACACGGTCGACGAGATCGACGCCGCGACCAACGAAGTCGTCGCCGCGAACGGCGCGCCGGATTGCTATGTCCGCCCGATCGCCTGGCGCGGGTCGGAGATGATGGGCGTGTCCGCCCAGCAATCGAAGATCCATCTCGCCATCGCGACCTGGGCCTGGGGCAATTACTTCGCCGACAAGGACAAGGGAATTCGCCTGACCTGGGCGAAATATTCGCGCCCCGCGCCCAACACCGCGCCGACCAAGTCGAAGGCCGCCGGGCTTTACATGATCTGCACGATCTCGAAGCACGAAGCCGAAGGGGCCGGCTACGCCGACGCGCTGATGCTCGATTGGCGCGGCCAGGTCGCGGAAGCGACGGGGGCGAACGTGTTCCTCGCCATCGACGGCGTGTTGCACACCCCCAAGCCCGATTGCTTCCTCGACGGCATCACGCGCCGTACGGTGATCGGTCTCGCCAAGAACCGCCAGATCCAGGTCGTCGAACGCGCGATTTGGCCGGACGAACTCGCCCGCGCCCAGGAAGTGTTCCTGACCGGCACGGCGGCCGAAATCACGCCGGTGTCGGAAATCGGCGAATACAAGTTCACGCCGGGTGCCATCACCAGCGCGTTGATGGACGATTTCGGCCGGGCGACGCGCGGCGAGATCGACGTGCCGATCGCCTGACGTCATGACGCCGGAAGCGCTGCGCGCGCGTTACGAAGCGCGCGTCGCGGCGCTGACGGCGGCGACGGCCCCCGCCGCCAAAGGGGCCCGTGTTCTCGATCCGCTGTGGCGGATTTTCGGCCTCGATTCCGGCACGCTTGCCGCGGCCGAACGAAAGCGCGAAATCGCCAATTCCGCGCGCGCCTATCTCAAAGCCGAATTGATCGCCGAGGGAATGCCGCGCGATCGCGCCGCCGCTCTGGTGGCAGATTTGTAACGGTTTGAAACGTCTCGTTATACGTCGTGTAACGTTGCATTCGTCTTGACGCCGTAGTCGCGTCGATCCATATACATCGCCTCGACATGGCACGAGGTTCTCCCGGATGCGTACGTATATTGCCGC
>JAIUNH010000007.1 GCA_020161965.1 Pseudomonadota bacterium | reverse complement strand
GATACCGGATGCGTCGCGGCGCAACAGTTCCAAACGCGGACGCAGATCGGCCTCGCGCACACCCCTTATCACGTCGCGCTCCTCGATCAACGCGGCAACTTCCGAGGCGAGTGCGGCGATACCGAGATCCTTCGCCGCGATCATCATATGGGCCAAACGTGGATGGGCCGCGAGCTCGGCCATCTTGCGCCCATGCGCAGTGATGCGGCCCTGGCCGTCGAGCGCGCCGAGTTCGGCGAGAAGACCGCGCGCTTGCGCGTAGCTTGCCGGCGGCGGTGCATCGAGAAGCGCCAGTCGCGAAGGATCGCCCTCGCCCCACGCCGCGAGCTCCAGCGCCAACGGCGCCAAATCCGCGTCGGCGATTTCCGGCCGGTCATAGCGCGCGAGCTGGCGATGCTCCGCCTCGCCCCATAGCCGGTAGCACACGCCCGGCCCCGTACGGCCCGCACGCCCGGCGCGCTGCTCGGCCGCCGCTTGGCTGACACGCACGGTGGCGAGACGCGACATGCCCGTGCGCGGATCGAAACGCGGGGCGCGTTTCAAACCGCTATCGACGACGATCGCCGTGCCCTCGATGGTCAAGCTCGTTTCCGCGATCGATGTCGCGAGCACCACTTTGCGCCGCCCTTTGGGGCTGGGGCGGATCGCGCGATCCTGCGCCTCGGCCGACAGATCGCCGTAAAGCGGCAGCACGTCGATATCGGGCCCCAGATCGCCAAGCCGATCGGCACTGCGCCGGATTTCGGCGATGCCGGGCAGAAACACCAGCGCATCGCCCGGATGCGCGGACAACGCGCGCCGCACAATGCGCGCCAGCGTGTCGAGCAATTGGCGATCGTCCGGCCGATCCTGCCATTCCAGCGCCACCGGATAAGCGCGGCCCAGCGAGCGCACGGTGTTCGCGTCGCCCAGCAGCTTGGCGACCGCAACGCCGTCCAACGTCGCCGACATCACTAGAATGCGCAGATCGGGGCGAAGCTCGCGTTGCGCTTCCAACGCGAGAGCGAGGCCCAGATCGCTTTCGAGACCGCGTTCGTGAAACTCGTCGAACAGCAGCGCCGAGATGCCGTCAAGCGACGGATCGTTCTGGATACGCCGCGCGAACAATCCGTCCGTGACGACTTCGATCCGCGTCTTGGGCCCGACGCGCGAGTCGAGCCGCACGCGATAGCCGGCGATCCCGCCGACTTCCTCGCCCAGCATCTGCGCCATACGCCGTGCCGCAGCGCGCGCCGCGATCCGTCGCGGCTCCATGACCAGGATCTTGCCGCCCTTGGCCCATGCCGCATCGAGCAGCGCCAAGGGTACACGCGTCGTCTTGCCCGCCCCGGGCGGGGCTTCCAGCACGGCGTTGGGCTTGGCCGACAACGCCGCCAGCAATTCGGGCAACGCCGCTTCGATCGGCAGATCGGTCTTCATTCCCAGACGGGCGCGCCGGGCAGATCAGCGCGCAAGCGCGCGATCGTCGCGGGCTTCAACTGCGCTTTCTCGCAGAATTCGAGCAGCAGTTTTTCGTCCTCGAGGACGAAATCCAGCACGCCGCCCAGGAACGCGGAATCGCCCGCGCGCGCGCGAAGTTCGTCGACCGACAACCCGGCCAGCGCCATGAAGCGCGCAAGAATATCGTCGTCCGCCGCGAGATAGCCGAGCGCTTGCAGCGCCACGGTCTCGGCGGTTTCGGACGATTTCGGGCCTCGTTCGCGAATCGGCATAGGCGCACTATACCGAAGCCGCGAAAAGCACGTAGCGCGCCGCTTTGCGCGCATGCAGCCGTTCCAGCGCCAAGCCGCCGCGATGGGACGCCATCAACGGCCGCAAGGGCGGAATCAGGAACGACGTCGCGGCGTTTAGGATTTCCAGCGTCCGCCGGGCGACGGGATCGCGATGGACCATCAGCGGCGACAGATCGCGCACCAATTCAACGCACATCGCCGCCGCGTCGAACGCTTCGCGCCATTCGGCCTCGCTGCGGAAGCTGGGCGTTTGCCAACCCTCGACGAAGTCGCGCGCGTCGGAATCGTCGGGATCGCAAACGCGGATATCGTCGACGACGATCAATCTGCCCCCACCGTCGAGCCCGCGCGCCAGATTGGCGATCGAGCGTTTCAAATCCGGCGAATGCGCGAGTGATTCGACGGCGACGATCAAATCGTACGGCGCATCGGGCAACGGATCGTCGTAGCTCGCGACGGTGAAGCGCGCCGAGCGCCCGCGTTTCCACGCCGCCAGCGTGGCGCGTTCGGCCTGGTCGGGAGACAGGGTAATGCCGTGCAATTTGCCGCCGAATTTTTCCTGCAAGGCGAGGCCGAGCCCGCCCAAGCCGCAACCGGCATCGAGAATACGCGGCGCGGTAAGATCGCCCGCCGCTTCGGCCACCAAAGCCTCGGTCGTGCGCGGCGAGGCTTTGCCGTCGGCCCCGCGCAAGGCCCGGCGCACGGCCAAATCCTCGGACCCGCCGCCCCAGCCGAACAGCCCCGCCAAGCGCGTATAGGCGCCGAGCCGGGCGTAATATCGGGCGATCGCGTCGTTCTTGCTGGACATGATGGGGTGCGGCACCGTCTATAGTGCCATGCCAACCGCCCGCGCCACTCTCGCTTTCGCTCTGCTGATCTTTTTTCTGATCCTCTATGCCGGTTTCGCCGTAACGATTGGCGATTACCTGCCGGAACATTGGGCGGTCGATCTCGTTTACTACGTCGTCGCCGGCTTCGCCTGGGTCCCGGTCGCGGTGGCGTTACTCAATTGGGGCTATCGGCAACCCTCGCGATAGGTTTCGATGACGAAGCATGGCCGGTATCACCCCCCTACCGCATGATTTCGTCATCCGCGCTGCACCGCGCCCGTTGGACGCGGACGGCGCATGGCGCCTTGTCCTGGCCGCGCGCGACGGCGGCCCCGGCCGCCACGGCCCGCTCGCTTTGGCCGACGATGGCGGCTGGCAATGCGGCGGCGTGATGTCGCCCGACGCCCAAGCGGTCTTCGATCTTTATATGCCGCTGCTGGCCGCCGATACGCGCCGCGCGCGGCCCTGGGTCGTGGCACTGCTGGGCCAAAGCCTGGACGGGCGGATCGCCACGCTGTCGGGCCATTCGCATTTCGTGAATTGCGATGCGGCCCTGGCGCATCTCCACCGCATGCGCGCGCTATGCGACGCCGTGCTGGTTGGTGCGGGTACGGTGGCGCTGGATGACCCGAAGCTCAATGTGCGCCGTTGCGAAGGGCGCTCACCGTTGCGCGTGATCCTCGACCCCGATGCGCGGGCACCGGCATCGCGCAACGTGTTCCGCGACAAGCGTGCCCCCACGCTCGTACTTCGTGCCGAAGGGGCAGCCGACGCGCCGGCGGGCGACGCCGAAATTACCTATGTGCCGCGCGGCGACGATGGCGGGATCGATATTGCCAAGGCGCTGGAGCTTTTGGCCGCACGGGGCCTGCGCCGCGTGCTGGTGGAAGGCGGCGGACGCACGGTCTCGCGCTTTCTCGAAGCCAAACGCGTCGACCGGTTGCAGCTCGCCATCGCGCCGATGGTGATCGGCTCCGGCCGGCCGTCGATCGCACTGCCGCCGATCGAAACCTTGGCCGACGCGCTGCGCCCGCCCACGCGGCGCGTGGCGCTGGGTGCGGACATGCTGTTCGAGTGCCGCCTTGGCGCGTAGCTTCTGGATCGCCGGCAAAAAAAAAGGCGAGCTGCGCGACACCAAGCTCGGCGCGCTAGCCCCGGATCACGTGCGCGTGCGGATGATCGTCTCGGGTATTAGCCGGGGCACCGAACGCCTCGTCTGGCAAGGTCGCGTACCGGAAAGCGAATACGACCGAATGCGCGCACCGTTCCAAAGCGGCGCGTTTCCCTTCCCGGTCAAATACGGCTATTGCGCCGTCGGCCGGATCGCCGAGGGCCCGCAAACGGGTACACGCGTATTCGCGCTGCATCCCCATCAAGACGAATTCGACGTTCCGGCGAATATGGCGGTCGCGATCCCCGACGATGTGCCCGATACGGCCGCACCTATCGCCGCTCATCTCGAAACCGCGATCAACGCGCTGTGGGATCATCCCGTGCGCGTCGGCGACCGCGTCGCGGTGATCGGGCTTGGCGCGGTCGGTCTGTGCCTTGCCAATCTCGTGCGGCGCATTCCCGGAATAGATCTCGTCTGCGTTGATCCCGCACCGGCAGCGCAAGCGCGTGCCAAGGCGCTGGGCTTGCGTGTGGCAGAAGGTGCGGAAGATCGTGATCTCGTATTCCACACCAGCGCGACAGCTGCGGGCTTGCGCACCGCGATCGATGCGGCCGGGTTCGAAGCGACGATCGTCGAACTCTCCTGGTATGGCGAGGGCAGCGTCGCCGCCCCGCTGGGTGGTGCCTTCCACGCCAAGCGTCTGACGCTGGCGGCGAGCCAAGTCGGCCATGTCGCCCAAGCCCGCCGGACGACGCGCCCACATCGCGCGCGACTGGAATTGGCGTTGCGCCTGCTGGCCGATCCCGCCTACCGCCTCGATCTGGGCCAGCCTATTCCGTTCGCCGAATTGCCCGAACGCTACGCCGAGGCGTTGGGCGAGCATCCTTCGCCTTTGCCGCTGATCGGCTACGCAACATAGGACCGCCATGTACAGCCTGACCGTCCAAGACCACATCATGATCGCCCATTCCTTCAAGGGCGAGATTTTCGGGCCCGCTCAGCGCGTGCATGGCGCGACCTTCGTGGTCGAGTGGGAATTGCGCCGCGCGGGGCTCGATCAATACGGGTTGATCGTCGATATCGGCCTGATGAAGAAGTGTTTGCGTGCAGCGCTGGACGAACTCGATTATCGCAATCTCGATGATGTTGAAGCGTTGAAGAGCGCCAACACGACGACCGAATTCCTGTGCGGTCTGATCTTCGAATTGCTGAAGGCGCGCATTGCCAAAGGCGAAGTCATCAACACGGATTTCCCGTCGATGAAGATCACCTTGCGCGAATCCCCCAATGCCTGGGCGGCCTACGAGGCGGCACTGGCGTGAAGCTGCGCCTTGTCATCCCCGGTTCGATCGAACAGGCGACCGGCGGCTATCGCTACGCCAAGCGCATCGTCGAAGCCTGGGGCACGCCGCCGATCGCGGTCGAGGAATATCCTTCGCGAGTCAAACGCGCGAAGGGCGAGACATTGCTGATCGACGGGCTGGCTTTGCCGCTGTTCTACGACCGCCTGCCGATGGCGGATTGCGCGGCGCTGATCCATCACCCGCTCGGCCTCGAAACCGGATTGGCGCCAACACAAGCCGCTGCGATGCTGAATGCCGAAGCGGCAGCCTTGGCGAAGATCGATCGCATCATCGTCACCAGCCCGGCGACGAAGGACGACCTGATTCGCATGGGCGTCGACGGCGCCAAGATCCATATCGTGCTGCCGGGCACGCAAGCGCGCCGCGTGCCCTTGGCACGACGAGGTGTGCCGACGATCCTGTGCGTCGCCACACTGACCCCGCGTAAGGATCATCCCACGCTGCTGCGCGCCCTTGCCAAGCTGCGCACGCGAAACTGGCGCGCGATCTTCGTCGGCGGCTTGGATCGCGACCCGGCACAAACGCGCAAGATCAAAGCGACGATCGCTTCGCTGCGCTTGGGCAAGCGCGTGACGCTGGCCGGCGAATGCGGCGAGGCCGAGCTCGGCGGCTACTACGCGAAGGCGCATGTCTTCGCCCTGCCCTCGCTGCATGAAGGCTACGGCATGGCTTTCGCCGAGGCTTTGGCCCATCGGCTGCCGGTCGCGGGTGTGGCGGCCGGTGCGGTCCCGTCGGTCGTGCCGCGCAAGGCCGGCATTCTGGTGCGCGGCGGTGATGCGAAGGCGCTGTCCCGCGCACTCGCCAAGCTGATCGGCCCGTCGCGCAACCGCTACGCCGCCAACGGCGCGAAATTGCGTTTCCCCGATTGGCAAAACCAAGCGCAGGCGTTGCGCAACGCCTTATCGTGAGCGGCTTCTCCGCCGACTGGCTCGCATTGCGCCGCCCCGCCGATGACGCCGCGCGATCCAAAGAACTCGCGCGCGAATTCGTCCGCACCTTGAAACCCGGCGCCAAGATCGTCGATCTGGGTGCGGGTACGGGCGCCATGGGGCGTTGGCTTCTTCCGTTCCTGCCCAAGCGCGCGCGGATCCTATCGGTCGATGGCGATGCGATGCTGCTACGCCACGCGAAGGCGCCGCGTTTGCGCCGCTCGCTCGCCGGGCGTTTGCCGCGTGCCGATGCTTACGTATCGACGGCGTTGATCGACCTCGTCTCGGTCGCTTGGCTGCGCAAATTCCTGCAAGCCGCGCGCGGCAAGCCGGTGCTGATGTGCCTCGCCGTCGATGGGCGACACGAAATGACGCCATCGCACGCTTCCGACAAAGCGATCTTCGCCGCGTTTGCCGCGCATCAACGGCACTGGAAAGGCTTGGGCCAAGCCTTGGGGCCACACGCCCCCGAAGCTTTGGCGAACGAAGCGCGGCGCTTGGGCTGGCGCGTCGAAATCGCGCAAAGCGATTGGAACCTGAAACCCGGCGCGCTGCTGGATGCGACGTTCAAAGGGATCGTCGATGCCGCCGGATTGCCGGCGCCGCACGTCAAGCGCGCGCGGCTGATCGTCGGGCATCGCGATATTCTATTGCTGCCGCGCGGCGCGTAGCCAAATCACGTCGATCGCGAACGATCCCAGCAACGCCATAAACGCGACCAAGGCGACGAAGCCGCCGTAATCCCAAGGATAGATCGCGGCGACAAGGCCGGCGCCCTGCACGACGCAAACGATCCGGCGGCGTTCGCTATGCGGCAAGGGCGCCGCCAAAAATGGCCAGACATACGATGCCAGCACGAAGACGTAGCGCGGCAGGCCCAGCAGGATCAGCCATGCGCCGCCCACACGCGCGGCCAAGATCGCCAGAACCAGCATCAACGCGGAATCGACTTCCATGTCGAAGCGCGTGCCGAAGGCCGATGCATTGGCGTGGCGGCGCGCAAGCCACCCATCGAGCCCGTCGGCGGCGATCAACAACGCGGCGCCGATCGCCAGCGCCGTTCGGTCCGTCGGCCCGAGTTCCGCCGGAATGAAACTTGCGACGATCGCGACGCAAATCCCGCGCGCATAGGTGACGCGATTGGCGGCCCCCAATTTCGGGAACGGATAATCGGCGATACCCCGCTTCGCGCCGAACCACAGCGACAGGATCGCCGCCGCGTAAAGCGCCATGCCCGAAACCGGCGCCATCGCCTGCACGATCGCGAGGCCAAGCAATCCGCCGGCGGCGGCGAAGAAGCGCAGCTCGGCGACCGGGGTCATGGCGGGGTCGAGAAATCCGTCAGGAAGCCGCCGAGGAAATCCTCCATCGGCGTGCCGCCCGCCGGCGGGACGACAATGCCGGGAACATATCCGCGCTTGAGGAATTTTTCGACCACCGCGGCGTCGCGCGAGAAAACATGAATCGGCGCGCCGAAATCGCCCGTGCGGCGCGCGGTCGTCAATGGCGGCTGGTGATCGCCCAGCACGATGAACAGCGCATCCTTATCGGCGACGTGTTCGGCGAAGCGGCCGATCGACTCCAGCACATAAGCGACCGCCGCCTTGTAGCCCTCGTCCTGCTCGAACACGCGGCCCCCGCGCACCGGGAACTCGCGCACCGGAAGCCCGCGATAGATTTCGCCCTTGTCGTCGATTGCCGCCCAATCCTCGATGATCGGGGGCACACGTTCGAAGGGTGTGTGGCTCGACGCGAGGACGATCTCGGTGAAGGCCGGCGGGCCATCCAGTTCGCGCTGGGCGAAATGTTTCAGCACCCATTGGTCGGGCAGCGATTCCCAGGCGTAATGCAGCCCCGCATAGCCAAGATCGGGTTGCAGCAGGATTTTCTCGAAGCCGAGCAGCGTGCCTTCGGGCCAAGGCTGTTCGAGACGCGGCATCATCACCACGCTGCGCCAGCCCGCCTCGACGAAGCGATGCGCCAGCGTACGGATTTTGGAAACGAGCATCACCTCGTAGGCATCCTGCGACGCGATCTTGGCGCCGGTCAGCAGCGTGCCATGCGCCATCCAGGAGCCGCCGCCGGTGATCGGCGAAATCAGGACCGACGAGGCGCTGGCGTAACCCGCCGCATCGAGACGCGCGGCGAGCGATTTCCGCGCCGGTTCGACCACGCGCGCGAATTCGGGATCCGACGCGGTGATGCGGCCATAGGATTCCGCGAAGATCAGCACGACATGCTTGCCGCGCAATTCCGCGAAATCCGAGTGCGCGGGCAATGCGCTTTGCGCGGCTTCGATGCGCGCGCGATGCTCGCCGCGTATGCCTTCGGCTTGCAGCACGTTGTTCAGATTGCGCTGAACGACGAGCACCGCGTCGGCCGACAACATCGGGCGCGGCTCGGGCGTCGAGGGCGCCCCCGGCATCGTCGCCCATAGCGCGATCAATGCGACGACGGCGGGTGCCAGCAAGCCCGGCCGCCCGGCGGTCAAGGCGCGGAACACCGTGCCGAAGGCAAGGCGCACGATCGTCAGCGCCAGGATCGCCAGCAAGACAACGCCGAGGGCCAGCAGCACGAGTTCCCAGCCCGGCATGGATTCCGCGAGGATGCCGGCGAAAATCGGCACGAATCGGACATCGACCGCGACGTTGAGATCGCGGCCGAAAAACCATGGGACCGTCAACGCCGTGGCGCGCAGCAGGAAGGCCGCGAAAAAGACGATCGAGAGGAGCCACAGCACGAAACCGCCGCGCCGCATGCCGATCAACGCCAGCAGGCCGAGGATGACGACCGCGCCGACGAGTTCCAGCGCGACCGACGACGGCAGGATTTGAATGCCGGCTTCGACGAAATCGCCCGACGCGACAAGCTGGTTCAAGAACAGCAGTGCCACGAAAACGGAAATCGCCCAAGGCGCTTGCGCGTTATCGCGGCGGCGGCGGCTCATGCGTAGGTTCCCACCCGGATGATCGGCTTGGCTTTGGGGCCGTCGCCGAGCTTGTAGACATCCATCGTACGTTCGATCGCCGCCGCCGGATCGCCCATCGGGCCCAAATAGGATTGGAGGTGCAGCCAGGTATATTTGCTGGCCCAGCCCAAACCGGCGGCACGGCGCGCATAGCGCCAAGCGCGGCCCGCCGCGCGATGGAAGGCGAGCTTGCCGTAACGCGCGGCCATATCCGGGTGTGCGAGCAGAAAATGGGTGAGGACCAGCGCGTAATCGTGATGCGCCTGATGGCCTTGGCCGACCATGATGCGCGTATCGTCCGCCGCCGGGCCCCAGGTGACGATATGTTCGTAGCGCGCGATCTTGCCAAGCCGCGCCACGCGCAGCGCCAACGCGAAATCCTCGACGAACACGTCGGGATCGCACATGCCCGCTTGCTTCACCACATCGGTGCGGAAAATCGTCGGCGACGTGCCCGACACGCCGCGCCTTATGACTTCGTCCACCGCGTCGGCGGGAACGGTAACCGGGGTGACTTCGGCCGCCGCTTCGTCGAACACGATCTCGGACGGATCGCGATAGAAGCCGATCCGCCCAAACACGGCGGCCGAGCCCGTGTTCTCCGCGATCGAGATCAGCTTGCGCGTGGCATAGGGGGCGAGCACGTCGTCCGAGCCGACCAGTTTCAGCCAGGGTTTGGTCGCGAGTTCGATGCCGGTATTGGTCGAAGCCGAGGGGCCGCCATTGCGCCGCTCCACGATCCGGCAATTCGGCCAGTCGCGGGTCAGTTCCCGCACGATGGCGACCGAATTGTCGCAGCTGCCGTCGTCGACGAACAAGAACTCGCGCTCCATCTCCGGGACCTGCCGCCAGATGGCGGCGATCACGTCCGGCAGGAAGCGTTCCTTGTTGTAGACCGTGCAGAGGATGGTGACGCCCGACATAGCGCCTCGTTAACCCGCTTGCCCCGGACGCGCAAGATTGGCATGTGTGACCTATGCCGCGCGTGATCCCCGAACTGGACCTCGACGACCGGGACCTGACCTGGCGCTTCGTGCGCGCGTCGGGCCCCGGCGGGCAGAACGTCAATAAAGTGTCGTCGGCAGTCGAATTGCGGGTCGACCTCAATATCAGCCGCCTACCGCCCGAAATCCTGGCGCGGCTGAAGGGCATCGCCGGCCGGCGCGTCTCGACCGAGGGTATTCTGCTGGTCGAATCCCAGGAACATCGCGACCAGGGCGACAATCGCAAGACCGCTTTGGCGAAGCTTGCCATGCTGCTGCGCCGGGCGATGGAACGGCCCCGGCCGCGTAAGGCGACCAAGCCGACCAAGGGCTCGCAAAAGCGCCGCCTCGCGTCCAAGGCCAAACACGGCGCCAAGAAGGCGACGCGCGGCGAGGGTTTCGATTACGAGTGAGCGAGGGCCGCGGCCAGCGTGCCGCCGAGCCTCGCGTTGCCCACCGCCAGCGCCAGATTGGCGGCGAGGCTTTTGCCGCCGCTATTGCGGTTGATGTGGTCGAGCAAAAACGGCGTCAACGCCTTGCCGCCGATCCCGGCCGCGTCGGCCGCACGGATCGCCGCCGCGATCCCCGCTTCGATCGCCGCCGCGTCCAACGCCGCTTCCGCCGCGATCGGATTGGCGATCAACATGCCGCCCGCGCCCACCCGGCGATGCGCCGCGATGGCGCGCGCGAGCTCCGCCACGTCGTCGAATCTGGCATCGACCTTCAAGCCGCTATCGGGTGCGTAAAAGGCCGGGAACGCGTCGCTGCGATAGCCCCAGACCGGCACGCCGAGCATTTCCAGCATCTCCAGCGTCTTGGGCAGATCGAGAATCGATTTGGCGCCGGCCGATACGACCGCGACCTTGCTGCGCGCCAATTCGGGCAGATCGGCGGAAATATCGAAACTGGTTTCGGCACCGCGATGCACGCCGCCGATCCCGCCAGTCGCGAAAATCGCGATCCCGGCCATCGCGGCGACCGCCATCGTCGCGGCGACGGTCGTGGCACCATCTTCCTTCTTGGCGATCAACGCGGCGAGATCCCGACGCGAGGCTTTGGCGATACCGTCGCGCAGCGCCAAGGCTTCGAGCTGCTTTGCCGTCAGGCCGGCGCAAATGCGCCCCGCCAACACCGCGATGGTCGCGGGCACGGCCCCGGCTTCGCGTACCGCCGCTTCCAGCGCTTGGCCGGCCGCGAGATTGTCGGGGCGCGGCAAGCCATGCGCGACGATCGTGCTTTCCAACGCGACGACCGGCTTGCCGGATTCCAGCGCGTCGGCGACTTCCGCCGACAAATCGATATCCGAATGCGTCATCGTCATGCGAACCGCCGCGGGCGAAGCCCCGAATGGAACCACGCGATCATTGTATAGATATCGTAGACCGGCAATCCGCACGCCGCCTGCAAGGCGGCCGCGTAAGGCGGCATATTGGTGCATTCGAGCACCAGCGCCCCGATCTCCGGATGCGCCTTCGCCAATTTCACGCCGGCTTCGACCACATCGCGCTCGGCGAGATCGATATCCATATCCGTTTTCTCGGCCTTAATGAGAACGCGGAAGAACTCCTTGCCGTTCTCCGTGCCCGCGATGGGCGTATCGCGCGGCACGTTCGCGGCCGCGAGATGCCGGGGCGTGAGGGTGGCCTTCGACACGGTGACGATGCCCACGCGTTTGCCCGGCGGCAACGTCGCCTGCACCCAGGGCACTTGCATCAAGGCCGACGTCGCGACCGGCACGTTCACGGCGGCGCTGAGTTCCGTCTGGAACAGCGACAGGAAACCGCAATTGGTCGTGATCGCTTCCGCGCCGAGGCGGACGAGGTCCTGCGCCGCCGCAATGAAATCGGGCAGCAGGCCTTCGGCACCCTGCATCACGACTTTCTCGGGCGAGGCGCCGGTGACGACGCGATAAAGCACCGGGAACGGCCAGGTCGTCGCGTTGCCCATATCGCCCGGAATGCGCGGGAATTTTGCTTCGAGCATCAAGATGCCGAGCGGCGCGCCGTAGACCGCCTTGCCGCCGCGCGCGATACGGGGCGTCACGACCCCACCTGCCCGGCTTCGATCCCGGCCGCGATCAGATTCGCGGTCGAAAGATTGCACGCATGCGGCAGATCGTAGAGCGTCGCGAGCCGCAACAACGCGCGAACATCCACGTCGTGCGGCATCGGCGTCAGCGGATCCCAAAAGAAGATCAGCGCGTCGAGCGCGCCTTCGGTGATGAGCGCGCCCATCTGCTGGTCGCCGCCCAGCGGGCCGCTGGCCAGCGCTTCGATCGAAAGTTCGGGGCAGCGTTTGCGCAGAAGTTTCGCGGTCGTGCCCGTCGCGACGATGTCCGCTTTGGCGAAGACCTTGCGATGGCGTGCGAGCCAGCGCGCGAGTTCCGCCTTGCGCTTGTCGTGCGCGACCATGCCCACGCGTAGATTTTTTGCCGCCTGCGCCATTGGCCACCCCTTTCGAAGCGCCGATTATCGGGCGGTGGGGGCAACGCAAGCAAGGGTTCAGAAATCGTTGGCCGTTTCGATGCGCAGCGGCAAAGTCACCGTGAACACGCTGCCGCGCCCAACATCGCTATCGACCTCGATCGTGCCGCCCCAGCGCGTCACGAATTGGCGTGTGATCATCAGGCCGAGGCCCGTACCGCCGCGCCGCGAAAGGGTCGAACTTTCTTTGCGCCAGAACGGCTCGAAAATATGCCCGATATCCTCAGCGGGAATGCCGGGGCCTTCGTCCTCGATCGCGATCGTGTATCGCTCCGCACCGTCTTGCGCCCAGGCGAGGCGCACCGCACCGTTGACGCGGCAATGGCGCACGGCGTTGCCCGCGAGATTGGTCACGATCTGGCGCAGCATCGTACGGTCACCGGTCGTGACGAACGGCTCGGGGGGCGCGATCTCGACGATACGCACGTTCCGCTCGCGGCCGATGGCACGCATCATCTCGGCAACGTCGCGGATCACCTCGCCCGGATCGAGGGTTTCGGGCTGCAACCGCAGCCGCCCCGCTTCGATCGCCGCAAGGTCGAGCAATTGATCGACGATACTGAGTAGGTGGCGGCCGGCACCGTGGATATCGCCGGCATAGCCGCGATAACGATCGTTCAATGGACCGAAAGGCTGCGCCGCCATCAGATCCGAAAATCCCATGATCGCATTGAGCGGCGTGCGCAGTTCGTGACTGATATTCGCCAGGAACTCGCGCTTGGCGACGTTGGCCGCCTCCGCATCGATCAACGCGCGGCGCAGGCGGTTCGCCTCGCGCGCGCGCCGGCGTTCGAACCAGATCACAGCACCCGCCATCGCCAGCGTGAGCGCGGTCGCAAAACCTGCGAAGGCGAAAATCGGACGGCCGCGTGCAGCACCCAGCTCGTCGATATCGGCCTCGCGAAAACGGGCGTAGGAAAAGACCGGCAGATCGTCGATCCGCTGGAAAGCGGCGGTAAGGACCGAACCGTCGGCCCCGCGGACGTTTTTGAGCAGGCCAGCGTCGCGGTTGGCCGCACGTGAGCCGAGCAACGTGTCGAGATCGAACCGCATGCCGGCGAAACTCTCGGGGTCGGGATATCGGTAGACGATCAGCCCATCGTCCCGGATTGCGCCGACAGTGCCGGGGGCTGTGACGAGCATCCGATCGAAGTGCCGGTCGAGATGGCCGGCGGGTATCGACGCGACGATATAGGCTGCGTTGAATACGTTGGGATACGCGCGCTTGACCACCGGAATGCGCGGCGCCGTTGCGCGGTTGTCGATTTGGAGACCGACCGCGACATGATCGACCGGCGTGGCGGCAAGGGCGAGCAGCGATCGCCGCTCGGCCGCGTCCAGCGTGCGCCGCGCATATTCGCCGCGCGCGATCTCGTCGCCTGCCGCATCGTAGAGATGGATGTCGATCGCAGATTTTTGGCTGCGTCGGATCCGGTCCGCCACCAGTTCCAGATCCGACACGATCGTCGAATCGTATTGCTCGACCAGCCACAGATCGACGCCGACCAGCAGCGCGCCGGCCGCGTCGATCGTCCTGCCGACCTGGGCAGCGATCAGATTCTGCGCGCCGAGGATTTCATTCTGCGCGGCTTCGCCAAGCTGGTCGCGGGACTGCCGCACCGACAGAAACGCAACCCCCCAAATCCCCGCGATCACGAGCATCGCGAAGGCGATCGCCGCCCATTCGGGCGCCGCGATCCTATCGATTAAGCCGCTTTTACGTCGTTCGGGGGGATTCATCGGCGCCCATCTTTGGTTCCCCCATTTTCAGTGCCAAAAGTTAAGCATGCACGAAAATTCCGTGCATGCGCCGGATATCACCAGGCTACCGCGATCAACCCGGCGTACAACGCAACGGTGCGGCATCGATCCGCTTGTCGCCATCGACCGCGCGCAACTGGCCGGTTTCCTGATCCAGCCAGCGCAGAACGCCGGTGCGGATGGCGAAATGCGCGGCATGCAACTGCAAGCGACCCCGCTTTTCCAGCGTGCCGATGCATGGATGGGTGCGCAATGCCGCGATGCTGGCGCGCAAATTCGCGACCTCCAGCGAGCGGGCGAAATCTTCGGGCAATTCGCGGTCGCATTCGGGCACGAGCGATGCGGCCCCGTCGAGCTGGGCAATCCAAGCGCCGACGAAATCGCCGGGCGACAGCGGCTTGCGCCCCGCATCGACATAAGCGGCGATGCCACCGCAGCCGCCATGCCCCAGCACGACGATATGTTCGACCTTCAGCGCGATCACGCCGTATTCCAGCGCAGCGCTGGTGCCGTGCAGATTGCCGTCGGGCTGATAGGGCGGCACGATATTGGCGACGTTGCGCACGACGAACATCTCGCCCGGCCGCGCGTCGAAAATCACTTCGGGCGACACGCGGGAATCGCAGCAGCCGACGATCATCACGCTGGGCGATTGGCCGGTTTCGGCAAGCTGTGCGAAACGCGATTGCTCGCCGGGCAAACGGCGATCGCGGAAGGAGAGATAGCCGTCGATCAGGGAAGCGGGCGGTTGGGATGTCATCGTCGAGCACTCCGCGTCGTTACGTGCGTACCGCCGGACAACATGGCGATGCGAAGCAGCAAGTCAACGGCCTTGGATTTCGGGAACGGATGCGGCGGTTGGCGGCAGAAAGTCGTTGACCATTATGCGAATGATTCTTATTCGTATTCTTGATCTTCCCCGGTCCCTTTTGGAGTTTCGGCCATGAACCATGCCTTCGCCCGACGGAGTTCCTTGCGCGCGGCCGCTATGGCCTTGACCTTAGGCATTGGAATCGCTGGGCTATCCACCTTTTCCGTACGCGCGGATGAAGTCGTGCTGAAAGATTCGCGCGGCAAGGAAGTGCGGGTGACCCGCCCGGTCGCGAATATCGCGATCTTCCCGCTGCCGATCCCCGAAGCGATGATCGCGGTCGATGGCGGCACGCAGCGTCTGGTCGCGATCAACCCGCGCGCCAAGGCGGCACTGATGAACGGCGTGATCGGGCAGCTGTTCCCCGAAATCGCGAATATCCGCACCGATCTGGTGGCGCCGAACTTCATCCCGAATGTCGAGGAGATCCTGCGCGCCAAGCCCGACATCGTGCTGCAATGGGAAACGCCCGCCGATGTGCGCGTCGCACCGATGGAGAACGCGGGCATCAAGGTCGCGACGGTCAGCGTCGCCACGCCGGAAACACGCCGCGGCTATATCGAATTGCTCGGCGGCATCCTGGGCAAGGAAGCGCGCGCGAAATCTTTCCTGGATTGGGAAACGCGCACCGCCGCCGGCATCAAATCCGTGCTCGACAAGGCGGGCCGCGCCAAGCCGCGCATCGTGTTCATCGACAGCCGCATCGACAACGAGTTCGTCGTGTTCGGCCGCGACGAATCCTATTTCCTGGCCTCGGGCCTGGCGAATGCCGCCGCGGCGGCGGGCTTCGCCGAAGGTTCGGTGAAGGTCGGTGCGGAATCCATCCTGCAATGGAATCCCGACATCGTGTTCGTGAACTACTACAACGACGCGATCAAGCCGGCCGATATCCTGGATCATCCGGTGCTGGGCGCCATCGCGGCGGTCAAGGCCAAGCGCGTCTACAAGACGCCCGCGATCGATCCCGCCACGGCCGCCGGCGGGCAGCTCACCTATCAATGGTTCGCGGAGATCGGCTATCCGGATTTGTTCGACGCCGATATCCGCCAAGCGATCCGCGACGGGTTCCGCCTTCTCTACGCCAAGGAACCGAACGACGCGCAGATCGACGCATTGCTGCAAATGCCGTGGAACAGCGCCAGTGCCGGTTACGCGGCATCCTTCGGCAAGAAGTAGATGAAGGATATCGGCTTCGTCTGCTCGGGCGACGGCGCGCAGCTGCAATGCGCCGAGGATTATCGGGACTATCTCGACGCGACGCTCTATCTGCGCGATTTGCGCGACGGCGATCTCGACGATTTCAAGGCGATCGTCGTGCCTGATTTCTCGAACCAGGATCTGCTGCGCGCGCACGGGGCCAAATTCGATGCCTATCTCGCGCGCGGCGGCTTCCTGATCGTGTTCGAGCCGAACCGCATGGATACGTGGCTGACGACAGCACAAGTCCAGTGGTTCGCGCGCGAGACCGAGGATTGGAAATGGTGGATGAAGCCGGGCGGGCGGATGGAAGCCTATCAGCCCGAACCGCTGCATCCGATGGCGCAGGCGATCCCGCTTGCCGATATGTGCTGGCATTTCTTCGGCGCGTTCCGTTTGCCCGCGGGCGCCGCGCCGATCCTCAATCTCGACGACGACGAAGGCTGCCTGATCTACGATCAAACCTTGCCGGACGGCGGACGTTTGATCGCCTCGACCGTCGATCCGCATACCCATCACGGGCGGCGCTTCATGCCCGCGACGACGCGCTTTCTCGACCGGTTCTATCCTTGGCTCAAGCGCGAGGCGGCGTCCCGTGGCGCGTGAATTCCGCGGCGGCGGCGCGCCGTCCTTCCTTTACGTGCGTTCGACGCGCGCCTTCAACGCCGACCGCATGGGCGGGCTGGTGCCGCAAGGATGGCGCTATGACGCGATCGACGTTTACGATCTGGAAACGCGCGATCTGTCGGGCATCGACGTTCTGTATCTGACGGCGATGCACGATCAGGTGTTCCTGAAATCGATCGAGCCAAAGCTCGTCGCATATATCGCCGCGGGCGGGCATTTCGTCGTCAACGGCCATATCCTGCTGCCCTGGCTGCCGTGGCTGTCGCGCTTCCAAGCGGTACCGCCCAAGCCCTATACGAATTGGATGATCCGCCCGGGCAAACCCGGGCGCTATTTCGGGCGGATGGATTTCGCGAAATTCCATCTGCACGAAGGCATCCTGGGGCAATACGCGCGCGGCTTTTCGCCCGCCCCGCACGGCGCGCAAGAACTCTGCTTGATCGGCGGGCCCGGTCCCGGCGGCGGAAGCGTCGAAGGCCCGGTCGATTGGGTGTGGCGCCATCCCGGCGGCGGCAAGCTGTTCGTGCATAACGGCGACCATATCGAACAATTCTGTTCGGACCCGCGCGGCCAACCCAATCTATTGCACGATATCCTGAACGCGCTCGTCTTCTCGGACGAGCCCGCAGCACCATGACGCGGCAAGGCGCCGTTTTCGCCGGGCTTGCCGTGCTGTTGCTCGCCGCGATGACGACGGCGCTATCCGCCGGTCGCTACGCGATCGCCCCCGGCGATGTGCTGACATTGGCGAGCGGCTGGATCGGCATCGGACCGGGGCGCGCGGGCGTCGCCGAACCGGTTTGGCGCGTGGTCGAGCTCGTGCGTGTACCCCGCATGTTGATCGGCGGTTTCGTGGGTGCCGGGCTCGCCTTGTCGGGCGCGATTCTGCAAGGCGTGTTCCGCAATCCGCTGGTCGATCCGCATGTGATCGGCGTGTCGTCGGGGGCGGCGTTCGGCGGCGTGCTGGCGATCTTGCTGGGCCTGGGGGCGGCCGTCTTGTGGTCGATGGCCTTCGCCTTCGGCCTGTTCGCGGTGGTGCTGGTCATCGGGTTGAGCCGGCGTGCGGGCCAATCCTCGATTCTGATGCTGGTGCTGTCGGGCGTCGTGGTGGCGGCGCTGTTCGCGGCCCTCGTCTCGCTCGCGACCTATTTCGCCGATCCCAACAGCACCCTGCCCGCGATCGTGTTCTGGCTGATGGGGTCTTTCGCCAGCGCCACGCCCGAACGCGCATGGCGGATGATCCCGATCCTGACGGCTTGCGCCGTGCCGTTGCTGCTGATGCGTTTTCGCATCAACATCCTGTCGCTGGGCGACGAGGAGGCGCGCGGCCTGGGCCTGCGGGTCGAGCGCACGCGCTGGCTCGCACTCGCCTGCGTCACCGGCATCACGGCGGCGAGCGTCGCCAATTCGGGCATCGTCGGCTGGGTCGGGCTGGTCGTGCCGCATTTCGCGCGCGCCCTCGTCGGGCCCGACCATCGCGTCTTGCTGCCCGCCGCCGCGTTGCTGGGGGCAAGCTATATGTTGCTCGTCGATACGCTCGCGCGCTCGGTCATCGCGGCGGAAATTCCACTAGGCGTGCTGACCGCGATCATCGGCGCGCCGGTCTTCATGCTGCTGCTGCGCCGCAGCCACGGCGACGAAAGCTGGCGGACATGATCGCGGCGAACGCGCTCGGCTTCCGCCATCCCGGCCAATCCGCATGGCTGTTCCGCGATCTCGACTTCCACTTGGAACGCGGACAGACGCTGGCACTGCTGGGCCGCAACGGGCGCGGCAAGACCACGCTGCTGAAATGCCTCGCGGGATTGCTGACGCCGGTCGAAGGCACGATCGCGCGCGACGGTGCTGTGGGCTACGTGCCGCAAGCCTTCGCCTCGCCCTTTCCCTACAGCGTGTTCGACGTGGTGCTGATGGGCCGGGCGCGGCATGTCGGCTTGTTCTCGACGCCGACCGCCGAGGATCGTGCCCGCGCGCGCGAGGCGATCGCCGAGATCGGCCTCGATGCCTTCGCCGACCGGCGCATCGACACGCTATCGGGCGGCGAGCGCCAATTGGCGTTGATCGCGCGCGCCTTGGCGGCGCAAGCCGAAATCCTGCTGCTCGACGAACCTGCCTCGGCGCTCGATTTCCGCAATCAGGCGAAGCTCCTGGCGTTGTTACGCACGCTATCGCGCGAACGCGGCCTGACGATCCTGATGACCACGCATGATCCGACCCATGCGTTGGAGATCGCCGACCGCGCCGTGCTGCTGCATGGCGGCGGTCACGCCGAAGAAGGCGCGGTCGCCGACATGTGCGCCGAAGATCGGTTGACCGCGCTCTACGGTTTGGAAATGCGCCGGCTGGAATTCGATGCCGGCGGACGCAGCGCCGCCGGCATCCTGCCGCATTACGGCGCCGGCTATCCGCGCTTGTAGCCGGATGCGGCTTCGGCCATGCGCTGCGCTTCGATGGCGAGTTCCGTCGCCTTGAACGCGTGGCTTTGCTTCATCGCGGTTTGCGTGCGGTTGCGCACGTCCGCCGCGAGCTTGGCGAAATACGGCGTGCCCGCGCCGGACGCGTCGATGCGTTCACAACGCGTCTTGTTCACCAGGAACAAATGATCGATGCCCGCAGCACCACCGACATCGACATATTTGCGAAGCTCGATCGTGCCTTCGGTGCCGGTCAAAAAGAACCGCCCGTCACCCCAATTGGGCAACGCGTCGGGCGTGAACCAATCGACGCGGATGTAGCCGCGCCCGTTGGCGCTTTTCAGCACGATCTCGCCGAAATCCTCGAAATCCGGAAATTCGCGATGGGCGAGATTGTCGCTGGTCGCCGACACGATTTCCGCGTCGTCCGATCCGGTGAAGAACAGGAACTGGTCGATCTGGTGCGAGCCGATATCGCACAGAATGCCGCCGGTGCCTTTGCGCGAATAGAACCAGGACGGGCGCAAATGCGGATTATGGCGATGGGGACCGAGGCCAGTCGTCGAAACGACACGGCCGATCGCACCTTGCGCCACCAACTCGGTCGCCAAAGTCACGGCAGGCACTTCGAAACGCTCGGAGAAATCGACCGACCAGATGCGCCCCGTTTCGGCTTGCGCCGCGCGCAACGCGGCCAGCTCGGCCGCCGAAACGCAGCCCGGCTTGTCGAGCATCACGTCCTTGCCGTGGCGCATCGCCTCGATCGCCAACGCCGCGCGTTCCGACGGCACGCAAGCGATCAGCACGAGGTCGATCGACTGATCTTCCAGAATCGCGCGCCGATCCGCGACGCGCGGCAGATCGGGGAAGCGTTTGACGAAGCCCGCCAGCGGCGGCGGCTCGCCTTGCGTCCACCAGGCGACCGCGACGCAATCCGCCCCCAGCATGCCTTCCAGCATGCCGTAGATATGCCGATGATCGACGCCCAAAACGCCGATCGCGATCTTGCCGTCCTTCATACTCAGCCCTTCGCCACGGCGACGCGCGCACCCTTGCGCGACGATTCGAGAATCGCGTCGATCAAGCGATGGACGCGCAAGGCGGAGCGCCCGTCGATCGACGGCTTGCGGCCGTCCGCCACGGCCGCCGCGAAATCGGCGATCACGTCGCGATGCGGCCCGTGATCGAACGCCATCGGATCCGCACCCCCGCCCGTCCCCACACCCGTCACACCGGCGGTCTCGGTTTTGCCGTCGCGCCATTGCACGGTCAGCGTCGAGGCGTCGAGCGTGGCCGAGCCATTTTCGCCGTTGAACACGCAGCTTTCCATCACGCCGGGGAAATTCGCCGTCGTCGCGACGATGGTCCCGATCGATCCGTCGGCGAAGCGCAAACCCGCCCCCGCGAAATCTTCGGTCTCCATCTTATGAAGGCTCGTGGTGCCGGCGAGCGCCGTCACATCGACCACATCCGGCGTCAACGCCAGCATCATGTCCATTGCGTGGATCGCCTGCGAGATCAAAACGCCGCCGCCGTCGCGCGCCAGCGTGCCGCGCCCCGGCTCGTCGTAATAGCTTTGCGGGCGCCACCACGGCACGTCGAGCCGAACCAAGCCGATCTTGCCCAGGCGGCCGGAATCGAGCAGTTCGCGCATCGCGCGCGCGGCAGGCTTCAAGCGATGCTGGAACACGATGCCGAGCGGCACCTTCGCCGCTTCGCAACGCGCGACGATCTTCTCCGCCGCCGCCGTCGTGCGTTCGACCGGCTTTTCCATCAGGATCGCCTTGCCGTTCGCCGCGAACAATTCGACGAGTTCGACGCGCGCGTTGGGCGGGGTCAGCATCAGCACCGCGTCGATCGATTTATCGGTCGCGAGCGCTTCGAGCGACGGGGCCGCGCGCCAGCCATTCGCCTGGGCGAAAGCCTCGCGCTTGGCTTGATCACGCGCGAATACGCCGGCGACTTCAAGCACGCCCGACGCTTCCAAATCCTTCAAGCCCCGCACATGCGGGCGCGAGGCCATGCCGAGACCGACGAGCGCGAAGCGAAGTTTCTTGGCCATGTCTTTGCGTTCCTTAAGCTTGCTCGGCGACGACCGGATTGCGCAGGATACCCACTTGCGGGATTTCGATCTCGACCACGTCGCCGGGCACGACCGGGCCCACCCCGGCCGGCGTGCCGGTCATGATGACGTCGCCGGGATGCAGCGTGATGCCGCTGCTCAAATGCGCGATCAGCGCCTTGATCGAATAGACGAGATCGTTGGTGTTGCTGCGCTGGCGCTGCTGGCCATTCACGCGGCCGATGATCTCGATGTCGCCCGCATCCAGCCCCATCGCGATCGCCGGGCCGATCGGCTTGAAACTGTCGAACGCTTTGCCCAGTACCAGGCAGCCTTGCTTCATTTCCTTGGCCTGGATCACGCGCTCGCTGACGTCGTTGGCGCAGGTATAGC
>JAIUNH010000571.1 GCA_020161965.1 Pseudomonadota bacterium | reverse complement strand
CCGCCGCCCTCGCCGATTTGCCGGCGCGCTGGTATCCCGGCAGTCCGCGCATCGCGCGCCATTTCCTGCGCGAAGAAGACCGCGCGATGCTGTGCGAATTGCACCAGGTCGACGCCGCCACGTTGCAGCGGACCTTTGCGGGCGAAAGCGGAATCGAGATCGTCGCCGACGATGGCTATGCCGCCATCAAATCCAAATTGCCGCCGCGCGAGCGGCGCGGCGTCGTGCTGATCGACCCGCCATTCGAATCGATCGACGAGTTCGACAAGCTCGCGCGCGGCCTGCGCCACGGATTGAAGCGCTTCGCGACCGGCGTGTTCCTCGCCTGGTATCCGATCAAGGATCGCGAAGGGCCCGACGCGCTGATCGCCGCGTATTCGGGCGGCGAGGTGCGCCGCGTGACGCTGGCGGAAATCGCGTGGCCCGACACGCCCGACGCGAAAGGCTTGCGCGGCTGTGGCATCCTGGCGATCAACGCGCCGTGGCGCTACGAAGAAGCGATGCGCGAGGCTTGGGAATGGTGTGCGGCGCGGTTCAAGCCGGGCGCCAAGATCGAGATCCGCGTTTTGGCGGGGGAATGACATGCTGATCGTTCAATTCACCGACACCCATGTGCTCGAGGACGGCAAGCGCGTCTATGGCCGCTTCGACAGCCACGCGATGCTGGAACGCGCGATCGACGCGATCCTGGCGCTCGAGCCCAAACCCGACCTCGCCTTGCTGACCGGCGACATGGTCGATCGCGGCTCGGCCGAAGAATACGCGCGCATCAAAAAGCCGCTCGACCGGCTCGATATTCCGCTCGCCATCATTCCCGGCAATCACGATGCGCGCGACACGTTGCACGCGGCTTTCGGCAAAACCGCGATCATGGGCGAAGGCGAGTTCCTGCATTGGGTACGCGACGATCTGGGCCCCTTGCGCATCATCGGCCTGGACACGCATGTGCCCGGCAAGGTGAACGGCGAATTGTGCGAAAAGCGCTTGGCGTGGCTGGAAGCCGCGCTGGCGACGGCACCCGATCGGCCCACGCTGATCGCCACGCATCACCCGCCTTTCACCACCGCGATCACCCATGTCGAGGCGTGGCCCTTCGCGGGCGCCGAGGCTTTCGAGAAGATCGTCGCGAAGAACAAGCAGATCGTGCGCATCGTATCGGGCCATCTGCATCGCCAGATGCTGGCCCCGTTCGGCGGCACGATCGCCAGCGTGTGCCCGTCGACCGCGCATCAATTCGCGTTGGATTGGCGCAAGAAGGCGCCCGCGATGTGGACCGACGAAGCGCCCGGCTTCCAGCTGCATCTGTGGGACGGCGCGAAGCTGATCACCTCGACCCGCGCCGTCGGGCCGTTCGAGGCGGTGGCCCTCTAAAACGAAAAGGGCGCGGAGGCTTTCGCCGCCGCGCCCCTTCTTTATCCGCGAACGCGGAACTTATTCGCCCGGTGCCGGACCGACCGGGCCGGTGAGTTCCACCGTCACCGCTTCGGGACCCTTGCGCGCGGTCACGACCTTCATCCGCACCGGCTGACCGGGGGCGAGATTCTGAAGTCCGGCGTTGCGCAGCACGGTGATGTGGACGAACACGTCCTTGCCGCCGCCATTGGGCTGGACGAAGCCGTAGCCCTTGAGGCCGGAGAACCACTTCACCACGCCGTCCATGTCTTCGGCGTTTTCGAGATTCACGGGCGGCTGATAAGCCGGGGCGCCGCCGTAGCCACCACCACCACCACCGCCGCCGCCATAGCCGCCGCGATCGCCGCCGTAGCCGCCACCGCCGCCGCCATAACCACCGCGATCGCCACGATCGCCGAAGCCGCCCTGACGCGGGCGGGGTGCTGGCGCCCGCGACGTCGAATTATCGACTTCCAGCACGCGAAGGACCTGACGGCCCTTGGGGCTCTGACCGATCTCCACCGTCACAGCAGCACCTTCGCCGACCGATTCGTAACCGGCCTGCTTCAATGCGGAGAGATGGAGGAAGGCTTCCGGCGAACCGTCGCCGGGCGTCACGAACCCGAAACCCTTGGCGGTGTTGAACCACTTCACCGTGGCCCGCATCGTCCCGTCACCCGAAGGCATATCCATCGTCCTCAGTGTTGCGTCGTCGGGCGTTGACCGGCACGACGTCTTCGTTTCCCTGTCCGCGTGCCGTGATTGCTGTCCCCGTGCGCCCTTCGCAATCACGTGCGCGTTTGCGGCGGATCAGTGTCTTTCTTTTCGAAGACGATCCTGTTCCGCCATCATTGAATTTAGCAGCGCCCGGGAAAACCGCCAAGCGGGGAAAAACCGCCTTGGCTTGTACCGAAGCTAAATAAGACGTGGTCGCAAGCGTGGCAGGGGGATTCACAAGACGCTGTAGGGATATCATATATCGCGGTGTCGCCGGACCGGACGAACACCAGGGAATGTGTCTTCTAGGGGCGTTGGGCCAAAGCCAGGCGGATGGCGAGGCCGACGAAGAACAGACTTGCCGCGCGATTGAGCAGGCGCTTCACGGTTACCGACGCCCCGACCCGCCTTCGCGCGGCACTCGACAGCACGGCGACGCCCGCATTCACCGCCG
>JAIUNH010000570.1 GCA_020161965.1 Pseudomonadota bacterium | reverse complement strand
TGTTCCGCGAGGATCTGTTCTACCGTCTCAACGTCGTGCCGATCCGCTTGCCGCCGTTGCGCGAGCGTTCGGACGACGTGCCGCTGCTCGTCCGCCATTTCCTGCAAATCACGGCGACCGAAGGGTTGCCGATGAAGAATCTCGACGCGCCCGCGATGGATCGGCTGCGCCAGCATCGTTGGCCGGGCAACGTGCGCGAACTCGAGAATCTGATCCGGCGTCTGCTGGCGCTCTATACGCAGGAAGTGATCGGCGTCGACATCATCGAAGCCGAACTCTCCGACGCCAATCCGGCACCGGTGATGGAAGCCGCCCCGTCGGACGAATCGCTGGGCGCTTCGGTCGAGCGGCATCTGCGCGCCTATTTCGACGCACATAAGGACGGCCTGCCGCCCGCCGGCGTCTATGACCGCATCCTGCGCGAGATGGAGCGCCCGCTGCTGTCGCTCACGCTCTCGGCGACGCGCGGCAACCAGATCAAAGCCGCACAGCTTTTGGGCCTCAACCGCAACACTTTGCGCAAGAAAATCCGCGAGTTGGACATCCAGGTCGTACGCGGCCTAAAGTAACTCCGGCGCTGCGGCGCGCTAGGGGACAATGACGGATATTTCGAGCGACTTGGCACCGGAAGGCAGACCGGCGTTCGCGGCACGGCTGCGCGCCTGGGCCTCGCGCGCGCGTTTGGGCCGCAAGCTCGCTTTCGTGCTGACGGTTCTCGCGGTCATTGCGGGCATCGTCACCTATCTGTTCGCGACCGCCGAGGAAGGGCCCGATCCCGCCCGCCTCGTGGCGCTGCTGACCGTCAATCTCGTTTTGCTGTTGATGCTCGGCGCCGTCGTCGCGCGCGAACTGGTCAAGCTCTGGGTTCAGCGTCGCCAAGGCTTGGCGGGTGCCAGGCTGCATGTGCGGCTCGTGGCGTTGTTCGCCGTGCTGGCGGGCGCGCCCGCCGTTGTCATGGCGGTCGCGTCGACGCTGTTCTTCAATCTTGGTGTTCAGGCCTGGTTCTCCGATCCCGTGCGCAACGCGCTGCGGGAATCGCTGGCGGCGGCCGAGGCGTATCTGGACGAGCACCGCAACAATATCCGCGGCGATATCCAGGCGATGGCGGCCGATCTTGGGCGCGAAGGCCCGCTCGCCTTCATGGACAGGAATTACATCCAGCAAGCCGTCGATACGCAAACGCAGCTGCGCGCGTTGACCGAAGCGATCGTGTTCGACGGGCGCGGGCAGGTTCTGGCGAAGTCGGGCCTGACCTTGTCCTTGCAGTTCGAGGTCGTGCCGTTCTGGGCGCTGGATCGCGCGCGCGCGGGCGAGGTCGTGATCTTCACGCCCGAGCGTGCGGAGGAGGGCGGCGCCCTGTCCGACCGCGTGCGCGCGATGACGCGCATCGACGGCACGGACCAGATCTATCTTCTGGTCGGGCGCTATGTCGAACCGCGCGTCGTGCAGCATGTCGATCGCACGCGCCTTGCGGTGCAGACTTACGAATCGATCGAGGGAAGGCGGTCCGGTTTCCAAGTCACCTTCGCGGTGATGTTCGTCGTCGTGGCGCTGTTGCTGCTGCTCGCCGCGATTTGGATCGGACTTGCCCTGGCCAACCGCCTCGCGCGGCCGGTGGGCGCATTGATCGCCGCGTCGGAACGCGTGCGGGCGGGCGAACTTTCGGCGCGCGTCGCGGAATCCGACGACGACGACGAACTCGCCACGCTGTCGCGCGCCTTCAACGGCATGACCGGCGAAATCGAAAGCCAGCGGCGCGAATTGGTCGAAGCGAACCGCCAGATCGAAAATCGCCGCCGCTTCACCGAAGCCGTGTTGGGCGGCGTGTCGGCGGGGGTGGTCGGTCTCGACGAGAACGGCCATGTCGCTTATCCCAATCTTTCCGCGTCGCATTTGATCGGTGTCGATCTCGACGCGCGGCTCGGTCAAAGACTGGGCGAGATCGTGCCGGAATTCGCCCCTTTGATCGAACAGGCGCGCGCCAATCCGGACAAGCCGGCCAGCGGCGAAATCCATATCGCGCGCGAAGGGCAGCGGCGCACCTTCTCGGTGCGCGTGGCGCAAGCGCGGCTGGGCGACGGCACGCTCGGTCTCGTCGCCACGTTCGACGACGTGACCGATCTGGAAGCCGCACAACGCAAAGCCGCGTGGTCCGACGTGGCGCGGCGCATCGCGCACGAGATCAAAAATCCGCTCACGCCCATCCAGCTTTCGGCCGAACGGCTGAAGCGCAAATATCTGCCCGAGATCAAATCCGATCCCGACACGTTCCGTCTATGCACCGACACGATCGTGCGCCAGGTCGGCGATATCGGACGAATGGTCGACGAGTTTTCGGCGTTCGCGCGCATGCCCGCTCCGAAGATGGCGGAGGAGGATGCCGTCGATCTCGTCCGCCACACCGCGTTCCTGCAGCAGACGGCGCGCACCAATATCGAATGGGTCATCGATCTGCCGAAGGAACCGCTGCGCTTGCGTCTCGATCCGCGCCAGATCGGTCAGGCCCTGACCAATTTGTTGCAGAACGCGGTCGACGCGATTGATGGAAGAGGGGGCGACGGGCGCGAAGGCG
>JAIUNH010000569.1 GCA_020161965.1 Pseudomonadota bacterium | reverse complement strand
TGGGTGGACGAAGCCTTGCGCGAAGAAGCGATGTTCAAGGGTCTGACGGTCGTCGATCCGCAGACCGTGATCACCACGCATCTGACCGAGATCGTCAAAGACCATATGGCCGATCTGCTTTCCTATTCGGAAACGCAGAAGCTGCTCGACGACCTGCCCAAGGAAAACAAGAAGCTGGTCGAAGAACTCATTCCCTCGTCGATCACCGTCGGCGGCTTGCAGCGCACGTTGCAGAACCTGCTGGCCGAGCGCATTTCGATCCGCGATCTGCCCGCGATCCTGGAAGCCGTTTCGGAATCGGCCGGCCATACGCGCAACATCACCGCGATTACCGAGCATGTGCGCGCGCGGCTCGCCCGCCAGATCTGCGAACAGAACTCGGCCGATGGTCAGTTCATCCCGCTGGTCACGCTGGGGCCGGAATGGGAGCAGAGCTTCGCCGAATCCATCGTCGGCCAGGGCGACGATCGTCAGCTTTCGATGCCGCCCTCGCGCTTGCAGGAATTCATCCAATCGGTGCGCACGGTGTTCGAGCGGCACGCCCTGATGGGCGAAAGCCCGGTGCTGCTGACGAGCCCGCTCGCGCGGCCCTTCGTGCGCTCGATCATCGAACGCTTCCGTCCCGCGACGGTCGTGATGTCGCAGAACGAAATCCATCCGCGCGCGCGGATCAAAACCGTCGGATCGATCTGAGGACGAATGTAGATGCGCCTCAAATCCTACACCGCCGCCACCGCCGAAGACGCGATCGCCCAGATCCGCCGTGAACTGGGCGACGAGGCGTTGGTGGTGTCGACCGAAACGCAAGGCGATCTGGTGCGCGTCGTCGCGGCGCTCGAAGCTGCCCCGGACGCGCCCGAGCCCGCCTACGAGCCGCGCGACGTGGCCGAGCTCGAAGACGAATTCGAGGCGCCGCAAGGCCCGGCTTTCGGCCGTGCCAAGCCGCAACCGCCCGAAGCCGATCCGATCGACCAGATCCTCGCCTATCACAACGTGCCGCCGATGCTGCGCCGGCGCGTGCTCGATGGTCCGTCGCTCGGCAGGCGGGCGGGCATCCCCAGTGTCGGTGCGGCGCTGGCCAAGCGCTTGGCCGGGCTCTACCGCTTCGATCCGCTGATGCGCCGCACCTCCGGCGCACCGCTGGTCGTCGTCGGCCCGCCGGCGTCGGGCAAGACGCTCGTCGCCGCCAAGATCGCGACGCAAGCCGTGCTCGATGGCGAGCCTGTGCGCCTCATCACTTGCGATCGCAACTCGGCGGGCGGCGTGCCGGCCCTCGCTTCCTTCGCCAATATTCTCGGCATCGATTTCGACATCGCCGAAGCGCCGGAGGATCTCGCACGCTTCGTGCGTGCCTCGCGCAACGATGCGTTGCTGATCATCGACACCGCCGCCGCGAACCCGTTCTCGCAAGCCGAAATCGCCGCGACCGCGCGCTTCGTCGTGGCGTCCGGCGGCGAAGCGCTGCTGGCGATGCCCGCCGGGCTCGATCCGATCGAAAGTGTGGAGATCGGCGAATCCTTCGCCAAGACCGGTGCCACGCGCCTTGTGCCCACGCGCCTCGACGCCGCACGGCGCATGGGCGGCCTGCTCGCCGCCGCCGCGTCCGGCACCTATTCCTTCGCGGAGGCGGCGGTGTCGCCGTCGCCCGCCGACGCCCTCGAACCGCTCGACGCCGAGCGTTTCGCCCGCATCCTCGTCGCTTCCGCCAACGCAATTCGGCGCGAAGCCCAAACGGAGGCCGTATCGTGAGCACCGTCCATGCCCTGAACTTCGCCTATCGCGAGGCGCCCGACGCGACGGAAACGCCGCAAGCCCGCCACGGCCTCGGCATCGTCGCCGTCGCCTCGGGCAAAGGCGGCGTCGGCAAGACGTGGTTCTCGATCACGCTCGCTGCATCGCTCGCCCGCAAAGGCCTCAAGGTCCTGTTGTTCGATGGCGATCTGGGCCTCGCGAACGTGGACATCCAACTCGGCCTGTTCCCGCAGCGCGACCTCGGCCACTACTTCTCGGGCTCGCATCCGCTGCGCGAATGCGTGACCGCCTATGATGCCGGCAAGTTCGACATCCTGGCCGGGCGCTCGGGCTCGGGCAATCTCGCCACGCTGCCGCAAACGCGTTTCGCGCAGTTGGTCCGCGATCTCTACGAACTCTCGGCCGATTACGACGCGACGATCATCGATCTGGGGGCCGGCATCGAGGCGCATACGCGCGGCCTCGCGGCCCTGTCGCGCACTTGCGTGATCGTGACCAACGACGAGCCGACCTCGCTGACCGACGCCTATGCCTTCGTGAAGGTGCTGACGATCAACCGCCAGCGTACCGATGTGCGCGTGGTGGTGAACTGCACGTCCAACCATACGCAAGGCCAGCGCATCCACGAAACCCTGGCCAAGGCGTGCCGCGAGTTCCTGAAATTCGAACCCGGCCTGCTCGGCACTGTGCGCCGCGACGGCCGCGTGCGCGACGCGATCCACGCCCAGACGCCGCTGCCCGTGCGCCATCCCGGCGCCAACGCGGCGGTCGATGTCGAGGCGATCGCGCAGCGCCTGATCGATCGCGTCTGAGTTTGCGGTGAG
>JAIUNH010000568.1 GCA_020161965.1 Pseudomonadota bacterium | reverse complement strand
CCGGCCGTCGTCCAATAGGTCCGGTCCTTGAACTGATTGACGCCGATGATCGGGTCGGCATTGAACACATCGGTGAATTTCGCCCATTCGACGAAGGGCGTGAGCACAAATCCCGCCGGCAAACCGATCTCGTAACGCGCACCGGCGACGTAACCATCCGAGGCGCGCGAGGCAACGGCGCCGGTCGCGGCTTGCAGCGTCGCGGGCTGGCGCGTACCGGCCGCGAGGCGGCGATAGCCCAAGCCGATCGTCAAACCTTCGAGGCCCTTGGGATCGGCAAGTTCGTAGCCCAGCGCGAAGGATTCGGGCCCGTTGGTGTTGCCGGGCCCGCCATATTCCAGGCGATTGCGGCCCAAGCGCTGCGTGGTCGACAGCGGCCCCTGCCCCGGCCCATAGCCCGGCCGGTTGAGGACCGAACTCGACAATGCGGTGTTGTCGAAGAAGAACGCGGCCGCGTTGATCTTGTGCGTGCCGAACGCGCCTAGATCGAAATCGCGCCCGGCGCCCGCACCGATCGCTTCCTTCATCTGGTAGTCCTTCGCGAATTCGTTCGCGTAGAAACCCGGCAGGCGTGCATCGTCCCAGCCCATGCCGAAGGCCGGGTTGAACTTGCCCGCGTAGAGCTTCGCGACATCGAGTTCGAGATTGGCGAACAGATTTTCGAGATAGGCCGCGTGGCCGCCGAACAAGCGCCCTTCGGTCGGCGCCTTCACCCGTTCCCAATGCAGCTTGGCTTGCAGATTGAAATTCGACGTGACGAACAGCTTCGTCACCCCTTCGAACTCGCCATAGCCGTCGACCAGTTTCGACGGCCCGTTGGTGCTGCCATAGGCGCGATCGACGCCCAGCTTCACCGTCACGTCGGTATCGAAATGGATGCCCTCGCCATGGACATGGCGCTCGGGGCTTTGGGCGAAAGCGGGCGCTGCCAAAACGGCGGCCAGCGCGGCGGAAGCGAGAAAACGGCAAGGCTTCATGGGATGACGGCACTCCAGCTTGATTTGTTATACTATAACACATCAAGTTCAGGCGATTGCCAAGCGAAATCCGGTATTTCCGGATTCCGCCTTGCCGTCAATTGGTTAGGACTTGGCGTCGGCTTCGGCCTTGCCGCCCTTCAAGCGCGAGGCGAGCGAGGCTTCCAGGAACCGGTCGATATCGCCGTCGAGTACGCCTTGCGTGTCCGACGTTTCGACGTTCGTGCGCAGATCCTTCACCATCTGATAGGGCTGCAACACGTAGGAACGGATCTGGTGGCCCCAGCCGATATCGCTCTTGCTCTGGTGCTCGGCCAAGGTGGCAGCTTCGCGCTTCTGAAGCTCGGCTTCGTACAAACGCGCACGCAGCATCTTCCACGCTTTGTCGCGGTTCTTATGCTGCGAGCGTTCGGTCTGGCACGCCACGACGGTGTTGGTCGGGATGTGCGTCAAACGCACGGCGCTTTCCGTCTTGTTGACGTGCTGACCGCCCGCCCCCGACGCGCGATAGACGTCGGTGCGTACGTCCGACTCGTTGATGTCGATCTGGATGTCGTCTTCGATCGCCGGGAAAACCCAGGCCGAGGCGAAGCTCGTCTGCCGGCGGTCGTTGGAATCGAAGGGCGAGATCCGCACGAGGCGATGCACGCCGCTTTCGGTCTTCAGCCAGCCATAGGCGTTTTCACCCGAAATGCGCAGCGTCGCGGATTTGATGCCCGCTTCTTCGCCTGGGCTTTCTTCCAGATACTCGGACTTGAAGCCGCGCTTTTCCGCCCAGCGCAGATACATGCGCGTGAGCATTTCGCCCCAATCCTGCGCTTCGGTGCCGCCGGCACCCGCGTGAATTTCGATGAACGCATCGTTGGAATCGGCTTCGCCCGACAGCAGCGCCGCAAGACCGCGCTTCTCGCTTTCGGCCTTCAACGCGACCAGCGCGTTTTCGGCGTCGGCCAGAATGGCCGCGTCGTTCTCCGCTTCGGCGAGTTCGATCATGCCGACGGCGTCGTCGAGATCGGCTTGCAGGCGCTTGACCGCCGTGACCGACGTTTCGATCTGCTTGCGCTCGCGCAAGATGGCTTGCGCCTTCTTGGGATCGTCCCAGAGCGTGGGGTCTTCGGACAGCGCGTTCAGTTCGTCGAGTTTCTTGAGGGCCTTATCCCAGTCAAAGAAACCTCCGCAGAAGATCGAGCGATTGCTTGATTTCGGCGGCAAGGGCGGCGATTTCGGCGCGCATAAGGATGCTCCAATTCGAATGATGGCATGCGGATACGAAATGCGGGCCCGCTTGGCAAGCCCCGCTTTTCCGCGTGCGCGATGGGTTTCAGTAAATCCCGTCGGCGTCCTGGCCCGCCGGGGCGGCGATGCCGGGCGCCGACGTCGTGAACGCGCCGTTGCCGTCGAGCACGTTGCGGTCTTCGCGCGCTTCCGTGCCCGGCTTGAACGCTTCCCAGATCGCGTCGCGTTCGCCCGGACGTGCGGGCAAGCCTGTTTGCGGATTGATGCGCACGAGGCGGATGCCGGCGGGAATGCGGAACGGCTCGACCGGCACGCCGCCGCGGTCGCCGTACGGCACGGCATGGGTGTGCGGCTCGATCTTCTCGACCAGC
>JAIUNH010000567.1 GCA_020161965.1 Pseudomonadota bacterium | reverse complement strand
GCGCCGCATTTGCCGTTGCCATCCCTGGGGCGGGTTCGGGTTCGATCCCGTGCCGCCCCGTTCGTCTCTGCCGCCGAATTTCCCCTCGCAGCCGAATTTCTAGGACACGTTCCCACCCATGCAGCTGGACAACAAAAACCTTTGGGTCGCGATCATCGTTTCGATCGCCATCGTGCTCGGCTTCGAGATGCTGTGGAATCAGCCGCGCATCCAGAAGCAGCGCGCGGCGGAAGCCGAGCGTCTGGCGAGTGCTGAAACCATCCAGGGTTCGAACGCCCCGTCCGCCCCGGGTGCGGCCCCCGCCCCCGGTTCGCTCATCGCCGGCCTCGCCAATGCGCCGAACCCCGATCGCGCCAGCGTGATCGCGCAAGGCCCGCGCGTGACGATCGAAGGCCCCGGCGTGTCGGGCTCGATCCTGCTGCAAGGCGGCACGATCGACGATCTGAAGCTCGTCAATTATCGCCAGACGGTCGAGAAGGATTCGCCGCCCGTCGTGCTGCTGTCGCCTCGCGGTGCGGCCGACACCTATTTCGCCGAATTCGGCTGGGTCGCCGCCGGCGGGACGCCGGCCCTGCCCGGTGCGGATACGCGCTGGACCGCCGATCGCGAGAAGCTGACGCCCGCCACGCCCGTGACCTTGTCCTGGGATAACGGCCAAGGCCTGCGATTCGAGCGCAAGATCTCGATCGACGACACCTATCTGTTCCGCATCGACGAGCGCGTGACCAATAACGGCGCCGCTCCGGTCAGCTTGCACCCCTTCTCGCTGGCGAGCCGCTTCGGCACGCCGCATCTGGGCGGCTATTACATTCTGCACGAAGGCCCGATCGGCGTGTTCAACGAGAAGCTCCAGGAGCCGAGCTACGCCGATCTGCGCGACAAGAAGGCGGTCGCCTATGACAGCCGCGGCGGCTGGCTCGGCATGGTCGACAAATATTGGCTGGTCTCGCTGATCCCCGACCAGAAGGCCGATGTGAAGGCGCGCTTCACCCACACGCTGGCGGGCGGCGCCGACCGCTATCAGGTCGATTATTTGGGGCCGGCCGCGACCGTGGCACCGGGCCAATCGACGGAATCGACGTCGCGCCTGTTCGCCGGCGCCAAGGAAGTGCATCTGCTCGACAGCTACGCCAAGCGGCACGCCATTCCGCTGTTCGACCGTGCGATCGATTTCGGCTGGTTCTACTTCATGACCAAGCCGATGTTCCTGGCGCTGGACATCCTCTATCGCTTCATCGGCAATTTCGGCGTCGCGATCATCCTGTTCACGGTGGCGATCAAGATCCTGTTCTTCCCGCTCGCCAACAAGTCGTACCGCTCGATGGCGAAGATGAAGCTGCTCCAGCCCGAGATGGAGAAGCTGAAGGAGAAGTACGGCGAAGATCGCCAGCGCATGAGCCAGGAGATGATGCAGCTCTACAAACGCGCGGGCGCCAATCCGCTGTCGGGCTGCTTGCCGATCCTGATTCAGATCCCGGTGTTCTTCGCGCTGTACAAGGTGCTGTTCGTGACGATCGAAATGCGTCACGCGCCGTTCTACGGCTGGATCCACGATCTGTCGGCGCAGGACCCGACCTCGCTGTTCAATCTGTTCGGCCTACTGCCCTACGCGGTGCCGCAGATGCTACATATCGGCGTTTGGCCGCTGATCATGGGCGTGACCATGTTCCTGCAGCAGAAGCTGAACCCGCAGCCCGTCGACCCCATCCAGGCGAAGATCTTCCTGGCCCTGCCGCTGATCTTCACGGTCATGCTGGCCTCGTTCCCGGCGGGTCTGGTGATCTACTGGGCCGTCAACAACACCCTTTCGATCGCGCAACAATGGCTGATCATGAAACGCCTGGAGGGGACGCCGCTGGCCCCGCCGGGCAAGGCGAAAGCCTGACCCCAGAAGCGATTGAGGCGGCGCGCAAGCTGTTCGTCGGCCCCTGCGAATTTATCGCCGGGGCCGCGACGCTTGACGCCGTGTTGCCGCCCAAGCTGCCGGAAGTGGCGCTGGCGGGCCGCTCGAACGTGGGCAAATCGAGCCTGATCAACGCGCTGACGAATCGCGGCAACACCGCGCGCGTCTCCAAGCATCCCGGCCGCACGCAGCAGCTCAATTTCTTCAGCCTCTCCGACCGGCTGTCGCTGGTCGACATGCCCGGCTACGGCTACGCGGCCGTGTCGAAAGGCACCAAGCTGCTGTGGAGCGAGCTGATCGGCCGCTATCTCAAAGGCCGGCCGACGTTGCGCCGCGCGCTGGTGCTGGTCGATTCGCGCCACGGCATCAAGGAAAGCGACCGCGAGGTCTTCAAGCTGCTCGATACCGCGGCGGTCAATTGGCAGCTCGTGCTGACCAAATGCGACGCGCTGGGCACTTCCGGCCTCAAGCAGCGCATCGCCGAGTGTGCGGCCGAAATCGCCAAGCGTCCGGCGGCGCATCCCGTCATCGTTCCGACATCGTCGGAGAAGAATATCGGGATCGAGCAATTGCGCTGCGAGTTGGCGTCCCTCGCGAAGCCCGCTTGAAAACGCTATAAACCCCGCGTCCGACAACGACGGAAAAGACCATGGAAACGACCCCAGCCGACCCGCATATGACCGC
>JAIUNH010000566.1 GCA_020161965.1 Pseudomonadota bacterium | reverse complement strand
GGCGGTACGCAGCGCCTCACGCGGTTCGTGGGCAAATCCAAGGCGATGGAAATGTGCCTGACCGGCCGCATGATGGATGCGGCGGAAGCCGAGCGTGCGGGTTTGGTCAGCCGCATCGTGCCGGCCGCCGAGTTGGTCGACGAAGCGATCAAGGTCGCGGCGAAGATCGCGGGCCTGTCGCGACCGATCGTGATGATGGCCAAAGAATCGGTCAATCGCGCCTACGAGACGACGCTTTCCGAAGGGATTCGCTTCGAGCGGCGAACCTTCCACGCCACCTTCGCGACCGAAGATCAGAAGGAAGGGATGGCCGCATTCGCCGAGAAGCGTCCGGCACAGTGGAAAAACCGTTGATTCCCCGGCACTTTCCGGCCGGTTGACGGGGTGCGCGAACGAGGGCTATAACCCGCGACCTTCGCGAAGGGGCCGTCCGGCTTCGACGCGATCCGGAATCCCATATCGAGAGATAAAATGGCGAACACCTCCTCCGCGAAAAAGGCCGCGCGTCAGACGCTGCGCCGCACCGAAGTCAACCGTACGCGCGTGACCCGTATCCGCACCGCGATCAAGAAGGTCGAAGACGCGATCAAGACCGGCGACAAGAAGGTCGCGGCCGAAGCGTTGCGCGACGCGCAGCCGATCATCGCGCGCGGTGCAAAGACGGGCACGCTGCACAAGAACACGGCGTCGCGCAAAGTGTCGCGCCTCGCCCAGCGCATCAAAAAAATCGGCGCTTAATTTTAAGCGCACGCGGTATCGCGAAAGCGATTCCGCACTTGATTTTTACGCCGCCCGCGTTTCCCGCGCGGGCGGCGTTTCTTTTGCGCGCGAAGGAACGCCGCGCAAGTCGTTGAATCGGAAGTGGTGCGCATGCGCGCGCAGTTTTTTTTCGCGACGCTTCAATTGTTTCGCGATGCAAGCGCGCAACGCTTCATGCGATTCAAAAATCGGACTCGTATTTCGCACGACTCCAGTTGCGAGTCTCGCGCGAGCGTGATTAAGTCGGATCGTCGTCGGAACGATGACGCCGGATGAAACTGGCGACGCGCAACGAAGACAGGGGCGGCCCACCGATCTGGCTAGCGTCGACCCGGCTCGATATACGGACTTTCCGGTCCGCCTATCACTTGGGTTCGATCGAAACGTGGAGAGTTGAATGCGGCGCCGTCCCTCGGACTGGAAAGTAATCGTGTCGGCGCAAGACAATTTGGCGCAAGACAAGTCCGCACAGGACGCCGCGCCGAACACCCGCACCCGATCGAACGCCGATGCGTCGAACGACGCGAAGGCGATCAAGGAAGGGGCGGGCGATCGAAAGTCTGGAGCAACACAGACTCTATCGCAGGGGACGGGCATTGTGAGTTCGATTTCCTCCCGGATGATTTTTTCGCGCGATCAAGCGGCGCCGTGCTTCGGCCGTCGCGTTTCATACGCCGACAACCCCCGATTGGCATTGTTCGCACCGCCCCGATGGCCGGGCGGCGGCGGACGTTCCGCGCGCCGATCGGCCAAGAGCTGATCGAACACAAGCGCGCGGAACGGAAGTTCCCACGGGTCCGCCGGGCGCCGAAGTTGCGCGACTGGCCGGAACGTCGGGGTGGTCATGTGTCGGCGGTAAGTCCGGCAGTAGATAGAAGTGAGTGGTTGGACGACGATGGGCGAAGCGACGCAAGACGGTCGGGCGAACAACAATCTCGGCTACGCGGGCGATCTGTCGCCGCGCGATGCGTGGGCTCTTTTGGAATCCGAAAAAGACGCGGTGCTGGTCGATGTGCGCAGCCGCGCGGAATGGACTTTCGTGGGCGTGCCCGCACTCGGCAAGCTCGGCAAGGCGCCGTTGTTCGTGGCGTGGCAGAACTATGCGACCGCCGCGGATGGCCGCGCGCAGATGATTCCCAATGGCGAATTCGGCCCCGCCGTCGTGGCGGCCGTGCCCAAGGCCTCGCCGGTGGTGTTCCTGTGCCGCTCGGGCGGGCGCAGCCGCGCCGCCGCCATCGCGGCGACGGGGCTTGGCTATTCGCGCGCCTATAATCTCGCCGGCGGTTTCGAAGGCGATAAAGATCCGGACGGCCATCGCGGCCGCCTCGGCGGCTGGAAAGTCGCCGGTCTCCCCTGGACGCAGGAGTAACGATGATGCGTCCTTCCGATAACGGTCCCAGCCTGGAAGCCCAATGGGTGCGCGTGCGCGCCCGTCTGAAGGTGGAATTCGGCGAAGCGGCCTATCGTTCGTGGCTGAAGCCTTTGACCCTGGTGAGCCAGGAAGACGGCGTGGTGCGTATCGCCGTACCCACGCGCTTTATGCAGGACTGGGTGCGTCAGCATTACGCCGACCGCATCAAGTCGCTATGGCGGGCCGAGAACAAGGCGATCCGCCTGATCGAGGTCATCGTCCAGATGGCCGCCCCGCCGATGCAGTCGTCGTCGACCGCGCAGCCGGGCCCCGGCTCGTCGCTGTTCGTGACCACGCAGGGTGCGCGCACCCAGGCGACGTCGCCGTCCGCGCGTGTCGGCATGGCGCCGCCCGCCCCGGCGGTTGCGCGCGCCGGCCAAGATGACGTCGAGGATTTCGGCGCACCGCTGACCGCCGGGCT
>JAIUNH010000565.1 GCA_020161965.1 Pseudomonadota bacterium | reverse complement strand
GTCACCGAGAACCGGAGAGATGCGTCGGTGCGCAGCTTGTCCCAAGCGCCCGACAGCGTCATCAGGCCGTTGATCATGCCGCCCCAGGACGGCATCCACAGCATGATGGAGAAGGTCATGCCCAGCGTCTGCGCCCAGTCGGGCAGCGCCGTGTAGTGCAGATGGTGCGGGCCCGCCCAGATATAGAGGAAGACCAGCGACCAAAAATGCACGATCGACAGGCGATAGGAATAGACGGGGCGGTTCGCGGCCTTGGGAATGAAGTAGTACATCATGCCCAGGAAGCCCGCGGTCAGGAAGAAGCCGACCGCATTGTGGCCGTACCACCATTGGATCATCGCATCCTGCACGCCGGACGGCACCGTGTAGCTCTTCCAGCCCAGGAAGCTCACCGGCAATTGGATGTTGTTGCCGATATGCAGCATCGCGATGGTGATGATGAAGGCGAGCAGGAACCAGTTCGCGACATAGATATGCGGTTCCTTGCGCTTCATCAGCGTGCCCGCGAACACGACGAGATAGACGACCCAAACGATCGTGAGCCAGAGGTCCACGAACCATTCGGGCTCGGCGTATTCCTTGCCCGAGGTGATGCCCATCACGTAACCGAGAGCGGCCATCACGATGAACAACTGATAGCCCCAGAACACGAACCAGGCGCCGGCCGAGCCCATGAACATCTCGGTCCGGCAGGTGCGCTGGACGATATAGAACGAGGCGCAGAGCAGCGCGTTGCCGCCGAAGGCGAAAATCACCGCGGACGTATGCAGCGGGCGCAAGCGGCCGAAGCTCGTCCATTCCAGTCCGAGATTGAGGACAGGGAAAGCGAGCTGCGAAGCGATCACCACGCCGACCAGAAAGCCGACGCAGCCCCAAAAGATCGTCGCGATCGCGGCGGCCCGAACGACATCGTCGTTATAGGTCGGCGCAGCCCCCGTTGCGGCGTGGGCGGGCGTGCCCGACGCGGTGGCGGCAATTGCCATTTTGCTCCCCTTTGCTGTCCGGTCTTCTTGGCGTCGAGTATGGCGCCAAAATGCCCGGCTGGACTCCGATGCTTGACTATCGCCGTTCGGCGGATGGAAAACATTGATCCAGGTCAAGGTAACGGCGGCTTAACCGCCACATAATGCGACCAATTAACGCTGGTCAGAATACCGTTGGGAGCTCGACGCCATGCCGGATGCCATTCCCGTCTTCGCCAGTCCTTCGCCCCGAATCCGGCTGGTGCCGGTCGATCGGCCTTGGACATGGCTCGGCAAAGGCTGGGACGATTTCCGCCGCGCCCAAAACACCAGCCTGACCTATGGCGGCGCCATCGTCGCCGCAAGTTATGCGGTAGTCGCGGTGCTCTGGTGGTTCGACCAGATCTACGCCTTGTGGCCTTTGGCCGCGGGCTTCCTGTTCGTGGCGCCGTTGCTGGCCGCCGGGATCTACGACACCAGCCGGCGCCTGGAAATCGGCGAAACCCCCGATTTCGCCACAACGGCGGGGGCATTATGGCGCAATCCCGAACACCTCGCCTATTTGGGCTTGGTTCTGGCGGTGTTTAACCTGTTTTGGGTGCGCTTCGCGTTGCTGCTCTTCGCGCTGTTCTTCGGCGCGCCGCGCAACAATATCCGCGAGTTGATCGATCTGACGCTGTTTTCGCCCGGCGCATTGCCGTTCCTGATCGTCGGCACGGCATTGGGCGCGATCCTCGCCGCACTGGTCTTCGCCATCGCCGCGATCTCGATCCCGATGCTGCTCGACAAGCGCGACTGCACGGTATGGGTCGCGATCGCGACGTCGTGGGTTGCGGTGCGCGCGAATTGGAAGCCGATGGCGCTGTGGGCGGCGTTGATCGTCGCCTTCACCGGGTTCGGAATGGTGCCGTTCTTCTTGGGCCTCGCGATAACGATGCCGTTGATCGGGCACGCGACATGGCACGCGTATAAAGATCTCGTGATCGATTAAAGTGCTCGCCACGCCATCCAGAACAACAGACCGGCGTTGATCAGCATCAGCGCCGGCGAGAATTGCGCCATCGCGGCTTTCCAGCGTTTGGCCGCCATAGCGCCCGCGAATCCGACGATCAGCAACGCGGGCACAGTACCCAGCGCGAAGCCCAGCATCGCCAGCGCGCCTTCACCTGCCCCGCCCGCACCCGCCGCTGCGGCAAGCGCCGCGTAAAGCAAACCGCAGGGCAAAAATCCCAGCGCCAAACCCAGCGCGAAACCGCGCAAGGGTCCGGGATTTTCGATCAACGGGCGCACGAAGCGGCCCAGGCTTGCGGCGATGAAGCCGCCCGTCCCGCCAAAGGCGCGCCCCAAGGCTTGCAGCGCGAACAACACGCCCGCCGCCGCCAACAAGGCCGGCATCGCCAAGCGCAAGCCCGGCACCGAACTCAAAGCCCCGCCCAATCCGCCGAGCACGGCGCCGAGGAAAACATAGGTAAGTGCACGTCCGAAATGATAAGGCAGCAACGCCGCCCCGGCGAGGCGCGTGGGCCCTGGCCCCATCCGTGCCAGCGTTTGCGCCATCACGAAGGGCCCGCACATCGCCGCGCAATGCGCGAAGCCACCACCCAACCCCGCGAGAAACATCGCCAGCGCCAA
>JAIUNH010000564.1 GCA_020161965.1 Pseudomonadota bacterium | reverse complement strand
GCTTCTTTGGTGCGCAGAAAGCGCGGCGGCAAAACGGCGAGGTCGGGTCGCATGGATCGGCCTTTCGTGATCTTCGGTGGGGCCGCCGATGATCGGCGGCGGACGAAGGTCACGATGGCGAAGGGCGAGCGTCGGGATGGAGGGCGAAGTTGGGTCGTATCGAAATCGCCCACTGGGCGAGCCATCTTCTCCTACGAAGCGCGGCGATGCCGAAGGAGTTTGCGATAGCCGCCCGCGATCATGGCGCGGGCATCGCGTATCAGCGCCTTGACGGCGTGGCGAGCTGAGGACGTCTGCCATTCGCTGCGGTCGAGCGCGCCGGTCCTGAACATGATCTGCGCGATTTCGCGCCCGGTCGCGCCGGCGCGATGACCGTCGAAGGCTTGCAGCATCCGTCGCAGCCGCGCTCGTTGCTGGCGGGTCAGGCGGGTGTCCGGTGGAACCGCGCGACCATGCAGAGCAGCGAGCAGCCTGTGGACCGCTTCGAGCCGATCCAGCCCATCCACGCTGAGCGGGATGATCGCAGCGGTGGGCGCCGTGCCGTCAAGAATGAGCTGAAGATGCTGGCCGTCGCCGAGATCGAATAGCAGGCAAGCGGCGCCGTTCGCGATCAGCGAAAGCGCCGCATCGATCTTTGGTAGCGGCTTGATGAGCGGCAGCGTGGTTGGCGCGTCGCCGAGCACGACGACGCTGGTGTCATGCTGTGGCAGCCAGAAGACGGGGGCGTCAGGTGGATCGCGCAGGGGGTCGATCGGGAAATCGCAACCCCCAATGGCGGCGGACTTTCTCGATCAGCGTTTGTGGATCGGCATCGGGGTTGGCGAGCGATCCGAAATCATGGTCGTAATCTTCGTTGCGACGCAGCCATTCCCAAGCCAGATCGGACGCGGTGAGATCATCGACATGATCGTAGTGCGCGGACATGCGCCACTGGGATGCGTCTGGCGTCATCGCGTTCCTCCCCCTCGTTTTATCGACTTGCGGGGAGACCGAGATTTCCCGAAAAAGTTGAGGACTGGAAGTTCCGACGAAGGCAAAGAGTGATGCCGTAGCGGCATCGCCACGTTAGTGTCGCTGGCTTTCGTGGACGATTTCGCGATAGCCGCGTTCCGTCATCCAGCGCGCGCGGGCAAGATGGGTATCATGGATATGGCGGGAGCGTCGCGGATCGAGATCGGGATCGAGGCCGAACAGAACCTGCACGGCTTCACGCCAGTCGGCGCCATCACGGGCGGCGTCGAGCAGGCGCAGATACAGCGTCATATGCTCGCGGTCATAGGGTGTCAGTCCCTGACCGGGAGGTGGTTCATCCAGAAACTTAGGTGCCGATCGTATCACCGGGCCATCCTATTCGCCTGATGCGATCCTGTTAACCAAATCCGCCGCCGTCATTGACGCAGGACATGCGGACTGTGGAAAAACAGGCAGGATTGCCGCCGTGTCGGCGCGACGGCTAGGATGGGGATCGTCGCTGGTGTTCGTCATGAAGCCGCAGCACTCCTTCGCCCTTGTCGGTGGACAGAAGGACGACGCCAGCGGCTTCCAGTGCCCGCCTGACTTGATCGCGCGTCGTCTCATACACATCGAGCCCGCTTTCGGATTCGAGGCGTTTGAGAGCGGTCAGCGATACTCGGGCCTTGTCAGCGAGCGTCTCCTGCGTCCAACCCAGCAACGCGCGTGCGGCCCGTGATTGTCGGGCGGTGATCATGCATGATCACCTCCCACCGGCCAAAACGCACTTGCCAGAACTACGGCTATTTTAGTCGCTCTTGGTGCGAACGCCACCACAATTCAGTGTTTGTGGCGCTCATCTTCCTGACATTCGCCGCTTTGCGCGCCGAACTGATTCGGTTTTGGCGGGTAAGCGGCCCCGGCCTTTCGACCGGGGCCTTGCTCCGGGGCCTCAGTCGCCCCGGCGCCCGTTGGGACGGGACCAGATCAGCGAGTAACCTTCGCCATCCTCGTCGTCGAAGAGATTGGCGTAGATTGGGGCGTTAAAGCTCGGATCGTCGAGCTTGAGGCCCAGATAGTCGCGACCCTCATTGGAGCGCTTGGACCAGGCGGCGCCGATCTCGGCGCGGCCGACCAGAACGCGGTGGCTGGGGGCGTTTTCGCCGGTGGCACGCAGGTCGGGAATGATGCGCACGCCCTTGGCCTGGACGCTGAGGGTGACGATTTCGCCGGTGAATTCGTTCGAGCCGGTCTTCTTGAAGGTGCCGATGGTCGCCATGGTAAGTCTCCGTTTTCCGTTTTCGAGCCCGCACCATGCGGCCTCGATGGCGATCGGTGGGCCGGAGGTGACCGACGCCGCATCGCTTGCGACCGAAGCGGAGCGGAGGACGGCGCAGGCGCGACTTTCTTGTCTCGCGAGGAATGGGTGAAACCCAGGGGAAGAAAGTTGTGACGCGCCGTTGCGGCATAGGCGGTCGAGGCGAAGCCGGCCTTCGGCCAGATCAAGCCATTGGCGAGGCCGTGAGGTGCGCTCGTTCAACGGGACAGATGAAGGAGACGCCCGGCGACATCTCGCGACCAGCAAGGGAACAGGACCGGTCGTTCGCCGGCATTGTTGCATCTTGCCGGACAGGCAGGTTGTGCT
>JAIUNH010000563.1 GCA_020161965.1 Pseudomonadota bacterium | reverse complement strand
ACAACTGGCGGCCGGGCGACCTGATGTTCTGGGACAATCGCTGCACGCTGCATCGCGCCATCGCGAATTACGAGATGGGCAAGCACCGGCGCGTGCTGATGCGCGCGGTCGTCAAGGGCGACGCGCCCTTCTGAACTATTCCGTCAGCCAGCGCGCCGCGTTGGCGAGCAAGCGGCGATGGGAAGGCGTTTCTAGCGAACGCCGGTCGTGGCCCAGCGTGTCGCAGACCACCCGGCCCTTCTGATAGCCGCGCGCCCACACGGCGGGCCATGCCCCCTTGTCGTGCGCCGTCGCGCGCGCGGTCGCCAGCGGCGTGACATCGGCGAGCAGGTCGAGATCCTGATACGCCTCGTCCTCCGCCAGATCGAAAGCGGGAACGCCTTCCATCACCGGATGCGGCATCTGCGTCGGCGCCACATGCACGGGCCCGCGCGGCGGGTGGCTGGAAACGCCCCAGCGCCAAACGCCGCCCGTGATGTCGCGCAAATCCGGCCAATCGTCGAAGCAGATCAGGCCGGTATGCAGCACCAGCAAGCCGCCGCCTTGCGCGACATGGGATTCGAGCGCCGCTCGCCCGCGCGGCGACAGCGCGAAGCCCCATTGCGCGCGATGCGGCGTGTATTTCTCGCCGGTCGTCATCGTCCAGCGCAGCGCATAGAGCGTCGCCAACCGATACTCGCCCCAAGCGAGGGTTTCGAGACCGGCCTCGATATCCTCGGTCACGTCGCTGCGGCATCCGGCGTCGGCAAGACATCCCGCCAAGGCCGCGGCCGAATCCGCGAATGGATGGCCGATACCGCCGGTCAGGATGAGATTGCGCACGGCCCCGCTCATACGCGCGGCTTGGGCGCCGGGCGCGGCATTTGAAGCTTCAAACTGAACGACACGCCGCCATCGACCATCAGATGCTGACCGTGGACGTAGCGCGCTTCGGGCGAGGCCAGGAAGAATACGGCATTCGCCACGTCCTCGGCCTTGCCCAGCGATCGCGCAGGCACGGTTCGGCTGCGCAGATCGCGTACCGCGTCGTCGCGATAGATCTGTTCCGACATGCCCGCGTCGATGAAACCGGGCCCGACCGCGTTGACGCGCACGCCGCGTGGTCCCAACGACAAAGCCAGATGCTGGGTAAGCGAGGCGAGCCCCGCTTTCGCCGCCGGATAGGCGCCCGCATCGGGGCTGGGGGCGACGGCGTTGAGCGAGGTGATATTGACGATGGCGCCATCCTTGCGCGCGACCATGCGCTTGGCGGCCGATTTCGCGACGACGAAGGCGCCGACGAGATTGACGTCGATCACGCGGCGGAAATCCGCGACCGAATGTTCCAGCAGATCGCCGAAGCGGACGATCCCGGCGTTATTGACCAGCACGTCGGGCGAATGCCCAAACGTCGCGGCGATCTTGTCCATCGCGGCTTCGATCGACGCTTCGTCGGTCACGTCGCCCGCAACAGCGAGGCTTCCCGGCAATGTCGCCGCCGCCGCGGCAAGCGTCTTGGCGTCGAGATCGAGGAGCGCGACTTGATCGCCATGCGCGTGGAAGCGCGCGGCGATGGCGAGCCCCAGCCCCCCTGCGGCACCGGTGACCAGAACGACGCGTTTGCTGTTCGGCATATCGAAGAACCCTAAAGCGGCGATTGCACTGCGCCGCCATCGACCTGGATCGCCATGCCGGTCAGATAGCTCGCGCGTTCGGAGGCCAAGAAGACGACGACGTCGGCGACTTCCTCGGGCCGGCCGAAGCGGCCGGCGGGAATCGTTCCGGCAATATCGGCGGCGACGGCGTCGTAGGATTTTCCCGCGGATCCGGCGCGTGCGCCGACGACTTGGCGCATGCGGTCGGTTTCGGTCCAACCGGGACAGACCGTGTTGACGGTGACGCCATCGGCCGCGACTTCGCCCGCCAATGTCTTGGCCCAACCGACGGCACCCAAACGGATACCGTTCGACAGCATCAAGCCGGCGATCGGCTGGCGCACGCCGTAGGAGCTGATATTGACGATGCGCCCCCAGCGTTGCGCACGCATCGCGGGCAGCACGGCGCGCGTGGCGCGGATGGCGGACATCAGCGTCGTTTCGAACGCTTTCTGCCAGTCGTCGTCCGACAGCGCGTCGAACTTGCCGGGCTTGGGCCCGGCGGCGTTGTTGACCAAGATATGGGCGGGCCCGAATTCGGCCGCCGCTTTCGCGAAGAAAGCGTTCGACGCATTCTCGTCGGCGACATCGGCCCGGACAGCCAGAACGTCGCCGCCCGCCTGCGCGACAAGTGCACGCGCGGCTTCGAGCCTGTTGGCATCGCGCCCGCAGATCGCGACTTTCGCGCCCTCGCGCGCGAAGCGCAGCGCGCTGGCGAGACCGATACCGGCCGTGCCGCCCAAGACGATCGCCGTCTTTCCGTCGAGACCGAGTTCCATCAGCGGGGTTTCTTCTTCACGACGGTGCCGTTCTCGGGATCGTAATAGCTGCGCTGCGCGTGATACGTGCCGGCGGCGACGGTGATCCCCCACGTGTCGTCGACCGTCGCCATGAAGGAATGGATGTCGGCGGGCGGCGCCACCAGCGCCGTATCGCCCGGCATCAAGGTTCGATCGTCGACCACGCGC
>JAIUNH010000562.1 GCA_020161965.1 Pseudomonadota bacterium | reverse complement strand
AATTCCCGGCGCGCAGCTTCTGCGCCTTTTTCCGCAATCACGGGCTTTTGCAGATTTTCGACCGGCCGCAATGGCGCAGCGTCACCGGCGGTTCGCGCGAATATGTGGCGAAGCTGCTGGCCGATATCGGCCCGTCGTTGATCCGCGCGCCGGGTGCCGCGCGATTGCGCGTCGAGCCGGATGGCGGCGTTGCGGTGCGCGATGCGGCCGGCGGCTTGCGCCGGCATGATCGCGTAATTCTCGCCTGCCATGCCGACGAAGCCTTGGCGTTGATCGAAAACCCGACGGCGGCGGAGCGCGATATTCTGGGCAGCTTCGCCTTCCAGCCCAATCTCGCGATCCTGCATCAGGACGAAGCCTTGATGCCCAAACGCAAGCTCGCTTGGGCAAGCTGGAATTATCTCGCCGAAAGCACGGGCGAGGCGCATGTCTCCGTCACCTATTGGATGAACAAGCTGCAGAATATCGACCGCGACGTGCCGCTCTTCGTGTCGCTCAACCCGCTGCGTGCCCCAAGGCCGGAAACCGTGCTCGCCGGGTTCGAATACAGGCACCCGGCCTTCGATACGGCGACGTTGAAGGCACAAGCGCGCTTGCCCGAAATCCAGAACCGGCGCGGGCTGATCTTCGCGGGTGCTTGGTCGGGTTACGGCTTCCACGAAGATGGGTTGCGCAGCGGTTTGGACGCGGCCGAAATGCTCGGCGTGCGCCGGCCTTGGGGTCCGCAAATCAGCGCCGAAATCCTGCCGTTTCGCGCGGCGGCGGAATAGAGGCGGGGGCGATGCCGCAAACCTGCCTTTACAACGGCCAAGTGATGCATGCGCGGCTGCGGCCGTTCCGCCATCGCTTCGCCTATCGCGTGTTTTCGATGCTCGTCGATCTCGATGAGCTCCCCGATCTCGACAAGCGTCTGCGCTTGTTTTCGTATAACCGCGCCGGGTTGTTTTCGTTTCACGACCAGGATCATGGGGCTCGTGACGGCACGCCCGTACGCGATTGGGTGCGCGCGCGCTTGGCCGAGGCGGGAATGGCGGAAGCGGGGGCGAAGATCTACGCCCATTGCTTCCCGCGCATTCTGGGTTACGCGTTCAATCCGCTGACGATCTATTTCTGCCGCCGCACCGACGGCGCGCTGGGCGCCATCCTGTACGAAGTGAAAAACACCTTCGGCGAGCAGCACGGCTATCTGATTCCGGTCGATCCGGCCCGCGAGGCGGGCGCGCCGGTGCTGCAAAGTGCCACGAAAAATTTTCACGTCTCGCCCTTTATCGGGATGCGCGCGACCTATCGCTTCCGGGTCGATGAGCCCGAGGAACGCTTGGCGATCCTGATCCGGCAAAGCGTTCCGGAAGGCGAGCTTCTGGTTGCAACGCACACGGCAACCCGTGTGCCCCTGACCGACGCGATGCTGGCGAAAAACTTCTTCGCCTACCCCCTCTTGACGCTGAAGGTCATCGTCGGGATTCATTGGGAGGCGCTCAAACTTTGGATCAAGGGCGCCAAATACCATCCCCGGCCTCATCCGCCAGCGACGGCGGTCGAAACGCCGGACCGGACGCAAGGGAGAATGGGGCATGTGCGCGGATAACGCCTCGCAAGCCGATTTCGACACGCCGGGTTTCGCGTTAAAGGCGATCGTGATGGCCGCCGCCCGCATCGCGGCCGGCAAATTGGAACTCGTGCTGCCCGGCGGGGCGCGGCGCGTGTTCGAAGGCAAGCTGCCGGGCCCGTCGGCAACGCTGATCATCAACCATCCGCGCGCCGCGCGCCGCTTGATGTTCGGCGGTAATGTCGGCTTCGCCGAAGCCTATATGGACGGCGATTGGGATTCGCCCGATCTGGCGGCGCTGCTGGAACTGGCCGCGTGCAACGGCCAGGCTTTCGACGCGCTTCACTACGGCAAGGCCAGCGCGCTTGCCCCCGCGATCAATCTCGCGCGGCGGATGTGGCACGCGCTGCGCGCCAATACGCGCAGCGGGTCGAAGAAGAACATCGCCTATCACTACGATTTGGGGAACGCGTTCTATACGCAATGGCTCGACCCGACGATGGCCTATTCCTCGGCGGTGTTCGAACCGGGGACCGGCGATCTGGAAGCCGCGCAATACACGAAATTCCGCCGCATGGCAGAAAAGCTCGACGTGAAGCCCGGCCAGCGCGTGCTGGAAATCGGCTGCGGCTGGGGCGGGTTCGCGACGTATCTGGCGCGCGAATTCCAAGCGAAAGTGACGGCGATCACCGTATCGAAGGAACAGCTCGCCCATACGCAAGCCAAAGTGCAACGCGAAGGCTTGGGCGAGCGTGTCGAGGCGCGCTTCGTCGATTATCGCGACGTGGACGGGCGCTTCGACCGCATCGCCTCGATCGAAATGTTCGAAGCGGTGGGCGAAAAATACTGGCCCGCCTATTTCGGCAAATTGCGCGAGGCGTTGGCGCCGGGCGGGCGCGCCGCGTTGCAGATCATCACCATCGCCGACCGGTTTTTCGACAGCTATCGCTCCGGCGTCGATTTCATCCAACGCTATATTTTCCCCGGCGGCATGTTGCCGTCGAACGAAGCGCTCGCGCGCGAATACGAACGCGCGGGGTTGAAGCTCGACCGGCAAGAATTCTTC
>JAIUNH010000561.1 GCA_020161965.1 Pseudomonadota bacterium | reverse complement strand
GAGATCGCGACCGATGCGTACAGCGGTTGCCGGCGTCCAGCAGCCTTGCGGATCGATGCGCAGGCGCATGTCGCGTCCGAACGTGTCGCGCAGCGCTTCCATCGCGTCGCGATCGACCTCCGGCGCGAAATAGCCGCCCTTCAGCTTCAGCGCGTTGAAGCCGTAATCGGCAACCTGCTTCTTTGCGAAATCGACCACGGCGGCGACGTCGTGGATCTGTCCCTGCCCTTGCGCGTTGTTGTGGCGATAGAACAGATAGGACGCGACCGGCACTTCGTTATGCACCTTGCCGCCGAGCAAGCGGTAGACCGGCTCGTCCAGCGTTTTGCCCGCGAGATCGAGACACGCGATCTCCAGCCCCGCCATCAACGGCTCGGGCTTTTGCCACGGATAGTAGTTCCAGTGCTTGATGCGGCCGATCAGGCGGTTCGTGTCCAAGGGGTTCTCGCCCTTGAAGATCGCCTCGAACATGCGGAACGTCTCGGCCTTATATCGCGCCGCGACTTCGCCGTAGCCGATCTTGCCGTTTTCCCCCACCACCTTGATCAGCACGCGCGGATAAGCCCCCAGCGAGCCGTAGCAGGTCAAAATCGGCGCCTCCACCGGCACCGTCACCGGGATGCACTCGATCTTCTCGATACGCGTCGAACCCAAGGCGAATTCCCTTCCCAAACCGGCGGCGCGGTTGGTCCGGCGCCCGTATCCTCAATAGGTCTGACCAATAAACTTGATTGGTCGACCAAGAGTCAAGCGGGTTCGCCGCAAGCCCGGTCAAAATCCGGAAATGCCCACTGAATAAGGGTTATTTGTGATCCCGTTTCGGCGCAGCCTGTGGATTGGTCAGGCCAAACGATCGAATCAATCGAAGAATCGCTTCTCGGCCCGCTGCATGTAACGGATCATGATCGCGCGTGCGGCCGCCCCATCGCGCACTTCCAGCGCCTCGACGATTTCGCGCCGGTCGGCGATCACTTGCATGCGGTGCTCTGGCAGCACGACGCGCGCGCGCAGCTTGAACCACATTTCGCTGCGCCGCAGATCCCACAAATGCCGCACCAACGCGGCCAGCACGGTGTTGCGCGAGGCTTCGGCGAGCGTCACGTGGAAGGCATAGTCCTCGGCTTCGGCGAGTTCGCCCTTGGCGAATTTCGCCGCCGCTTCGAACACCGCGCGGCGCATCGTATCGATCTGCGCTTTGGTGACGTGCTCGGCGGCGAGTGCGGCCAATTCAGGCTCGACCAGCTTGCGCGCCTCGAACTGTTCGCGCACGCCCGGCCCCGCATCGCCGGCATTCGACCACGGCAGCTTGAAACCATCCGGCGCCAAAGCGCGCACGAAGGTGCCGCTGCCGACCAGAACTTCGATCAAGCCGGCGGTTTCCAGCGCGATCATCGCTTCGCGCAACGACGGGCGGCTGACGCCGAGCTGCTGGGCGAGTTCGCGTTCGGGCGGCAAGCGATCGCCGGGTTTGAATTTGCGCGCGCGCAAATGCGCTTCGATGCGCGCCGCGATTTCTTCGTAAAGCCGCTTGCGCGGGCCGTCGGGCGGTGCTGCAAACGCGCCGTCCCGCAATGGCGTCAGCACCGCCGCTTTGACGGGTTTGCGCGGCTTGGGATCGGGCTTCAGGGCGATCGAGCGTTTCACGTGGGGATTCGTTCGGCGATTGGTCTGACCTATTGACATCAAGCTAAATACGCAGCCCCAATCGGTCAAGGGCGGGAACCGCCCCGCAGTTCACGCGCTGGCGCGCGCGATTACCGAAAATCCAAGATCGAGCTTCGCCGGGCGACCGGTGCGCCCTTCGACGCGGTCGAGGATCATCTTGGCGGCGCAAACGCCGATTTCGCGCGCACTGACCTGGATCGTCGTCAGCGGCGGCACGAGTTCGGCACCGATGGGCAAATTCGAGAACCCCATCACCGCCATCTTGTCGGGCACGGCGAGGCCCAAACGCTGGCACGCGAACACGGCCCCCGACGCGATCATGTCGTTACTGCAAAACACGGCGCGCAAATTCGGCCGCTCGGCCATCAGCGTGCGTAGGCCCTCGCCGCCCGCGACGACCGACGACGGTGCGGGCGAATGGATGCGATAGGCCGAGGGCGGCGGTACGCCCGCTTCGATCGCTGCGGCCGAGAAACCTTCCCAACGCGATTGCGAGCGCTGGTCCATGCCGCCGATGAAGCCGAGTTCGCGATAGCCGCGCCCGATCAGATAGCGGGCGGCGGCGGCGGCGGCGGCTTCGTTGGAGAAACCGACCATCATGTCGAGCGGCTTGTCCGCCATCTCCCAGGTCTCGACCGTCGGCACGCCGCTTTGCTTGATCTTGGCGCGCAAGACCCGGTCCTTAATCAAGCCCGTAACGATCAAGCCGTCGATCTTGCGGCCAAGAAACGCCTCGATCAGCGCATGCTCGTCGCTTTCGCGATACCAGCTTTGGCCGAGCAGCAACTGGTAGCCGCGACTCGCAAGCTCGTGACCAAGTCCATCCAGCGTTTCGGAAAAGATCGCATTGGTCAGCACCGGCACGACGGCCGCGATGATGCGCGAACGCCCCGCGGCCAGGCTTCCCGCCGTCAGGTCGCGCACGTAATTCAAGCGCCGCGCTTCGGCGAAGATCGATT
>JAIUNH010000560.1 GCA_020161965.1 Pseudomonadota bacterium | reverse complement strand
CCATGAGATCCTGCGCGTCTCGTGGCGCGAAGTCGCCGGGAAGCGCCCTGAACAGGTCGAGCTGCCCACGCTCCGAAGGGTCACGACGACGCACCACCATGAAAGGGACCAGCCACGATCAGCGTGCGTATCGGCCGGCGATCTGGCCGGTCGGTAGCGTCTGGCGCTTTGCGGGAAGCACGGAGCCGCGCGGATCGGACGTCGAGGTCACGGCGCCGCGCTCGGCCCAGGTCTCCAGATCGTCGACCGAATAGACGACGCGCCCGCCGAGTTTGTGATAGGCCGGACCAGTGCCGTAGGTGCGGTGTTTTTCGAGGGTGCGCGCGGATAGGCTGAGAAATTCAGCGGCTTCCTTGGTCCGCAGGTAGCGTGGCGGGAGCGCGGCGGTATCGGGTCGCATGGGGCGGGCCTCCGTGGGGTTGCTGGGCACCGCTGGCGATCAGCGGCTGACAGCGACCACGGTGGCGGAGGAAAGCCGGCGGGGGGGATGGGGAACTTGGGGTGGCTGAAATCCCCACCCCTGCCGCGGAGTAGGCTAGACGCGACGGCGATGCCGGAGCAGGCGCAGATAGCCTCCATCGATGAGCGCCATTCCGGCTTCGACGAAGGCGATCGCGGCGTCTCGGAGTGGCGATGTCTTCCAGGGCTCTGTATCGACGCGCGCCGCGCCATAGATCGCAATGGCGATCTCGCGATAGGTGGCGCCGTTCATGCGGCCGTCTGCGGCGCGGAGCCTCAGACGAAAGCGGCGGCGTTGATCGACCGTCATGCGCGTATCGGGCAGCGGCGGGCGCCCGAGCCAGGTGCGCGCGAGGCGTGTTAGCGCATCGATGCGATCGAGGATGTCATCATCAAGTGGAATGACGGCAGCGAGTTGATCGCCCGGAGACGTACCGGGAAGGAGCAGAACCTGTAGATCGTGTTCGGTAAGACTGGAATATGACCCTTCGGGGCCGTCACGCTCCGCGACGAACCTGTCGGCGAGAGCATTTGAGGTGGTGGGCAGGAAGTTTGGCCGCTCCGACAGCAAGACGACGGCTGGATCGCTCGACGGCGACCAGATCACCTGTTGTTGCGCGGCGGAAAGACCTGGTCTTGCCGGGAAATCGCAACCCCCAACGCTGCTGCTGTTCGCGAGGCAGCGGCAAGGTTTCGGTGCGGGCGCGGACCAGGGTGGCGTACTGGTCCTGATAAGGATGGTGCCTGCGAAGGCATTCCCAGGCGAGGCCCTCGATCGGCAGAGCATCGAGGAAATCGTAGCTGCGGTCGTTCCGCCAGTCTGATGTATCGGGCCTCATCGCATCAACTCCCCGCATGGTGCGTGCAAGTCGAGCGCATTACTTTTGCCGGGCCGGGCGTAATTTGGAAGCTTGGGGGAGAGCATCGGGTGATGTCGAAAGGGCATCACGCCGCCTGCCGGCCGATCAGCCGTGCGCCTGTCGAAGAAGGTGCCGATAACCGGTATGCGTCATCCAGCGAGCACGATCGAGATGGCTGTCATGGATGCGTCGGCACCGTTCTGGCTCGCGGGCAGGATCGAGGCCGAACAAGACCTGTACGGCTTCCTCCCAATGGGCGCCGTCGGCGACCGCATCCAGCAGACGCATGTAGAGCTTGACGTGCGACCTGTCATAGTCGGTGAGATCTTGTCCGGACGGGGCGAGGTCATCGAATGGCTCGATCATTATGCCGACTCGGTGGATATGCGACGTATGTCTATTAACCAAGATTGATCCGAAATGGATCGACCGCGTGCGCCAGCAAGTCTTGCCGGTCGCGGATCAGCGCGAGGGATTGGATCGAGTGGGATTGTTTCCGCGATCATCGACCAATAGCACTCCTTGCCCTCGGTCGGTCGACAGGAAGACGATGCCCGCGGATTCAAGAGCCCTGCGCACCTGATCGCGTGTCGTCTCATACACCCCGAGACCGTTTGCGGATTCGAGGCGCTTGAGCGCGGTCAGTGCTATGCGAGCCTTGTCAGCGAGCGTCTCCTGCGTCCAACCCAGCAACGCGCGTGCGGCCCGTGGTGATCATGCATGATCACCTCCCATTCGGACCTACGCGCATTCCAGAACTACGACTATTTTAGTCGTCGTTGCTCTATTTTGCCAGTCTAAAGACGCTGCATGAAATCTGCGGCGACGTGGTTCCGGTGCAGTGATTCGCGGGGCTGCGCGGTATCGGGGCGCCTGAAAGGCGGTCTCGGCCCGCAGCGCGCCGACGACCGCGTTGTGCGGGCGGCGTCCAAAAAGTGGAGGGGCGGATGATCCGCCCCGTTTCACGCGAAGGGATCGATCTCGGAGACGATGGTGTCATCGTCGCCGTCATATTCCGTGGCGGGCATCACGCTCATGGTGCCGTCGCCGGCGCGGAAGATGACGATGGCGACCATCAAGGTGGAGGCGAGACTGGCGGCGTAGGCGTTGGCAGTTGCGAGGGTCATTGTCCGGCTCCCGATTTTGGCGGGGACCATTCCCCGCTCGACGGGCGCCCGAAGTGTTTTGGGCTCGGCCGGGGTCATCGCGCAGGCGAAGACGAAGCGACCGCACGCTTGCGTAGCGGACCCCATGAGGGTTGACCCTGGAAGGCTGGGACCGGAACCAAGGTTAAGCCACAAGAACGGGG
>JAIUNH010000559.1 GCA_020161965.1 Pseudomonadota bacterium | reverse complement strand
CAATTGCAACATCGGCAAGGATCCGTGCGTCGAAGGCACCAAGTACAACATGAAGCTCGTCGAGGTTTCGGCCGCCGACGAGAAGAAGATCAACACGGCGGTCACGGCCGTGGTGTTGCCGATCTGGAAGGAGACCTGCAACAAGGTCGATCCGACCTGCACGGCGACATGGAACGCGACGGTCGGCCGCGTTCGCGGCTTCAAGATCGACTGAACAAGCGTTAAGGAGAGGGGCGGTTCCTTGTCGGGACCGCCCCGTATCTTTCGAGGACGACCATGGAAAACCCCGTCGGTAAGATCGCCGTGCCCGTCGCGCGCTTCGTCGCGATCCTTTGCGGCTACGGCGTGCTGATCCTCTCCTTCGCGATCACGGTCGAAATCGTGGGGCGGAAGTTCTTCGGTTTCTCCCTGCAAGGGATCGACGATATCGGCGGCTACGCGCTCGCCATCGCCGCCGCCGTCGGCGCGTCCTACACGATGGCCATGCGCGGCCATACGCGCATCGACGTATTTTTGATCCGCATGCCGGCCTTCTGGCAGGCGGTGCTCAACGCCGTCGCGATGGTCACGCTCGCCGGCTTCGCGGTCTTCGCACTCTATCGCGGCGAGGACGTTCTGTCCGAAAGCATCGAGTTCCGTTCCGTCGCGACCAACCCGCTGCAGACGCCGCTGTGGATTCCGCAAGCGACGTGGCTGTTCGGTGTCGGCTTGTTCGCGGTCTTCGCGTCGGCTTATGCCGCGCATTCGCTTTATTTGCTGGTCGCGGATCGCCGCCGTCTCAATCGCCTTTACGGCCCGGCGACCGCCAAGGACGAAGTCGACGCCGAACTCGAAGCGCGCAAGGAGGAAGGGCGATGATCGATCCGTCGACCGCATTGATCGGTTTCGCATTGCTGATCGGCCTGATGGCGATCGGCCTGCATATCGCCTTCGTCATGTTCGCGATCAGCATGATCGGCGCCGTGATGTTCTTGGGCACGCCGGCCGTGATGAATTTCGGCAACCAATTCTGGGGCGCGACAAATAACTTCGTGCTGGTCGCGATCCCGCTTTTCGTGTTGCTGGGCGAAATCCTGGTGCGTGGCGGCTTCACCGACCGCATGTACAAGGCGTTGTCCGATTGGCTGAACCCGCTGCCCGGCGGCCTATTGCACACGAATATCGGCGCGTCGGCGATGTTCGCTGCCGTTTCCGGCTCGTCCGTCGCCACGGCGGCGACGATCGGCACGGTCGCGCTGCCAGCATTCCGCAATCGCGGTTACGACGAGCGCTTGGTACTCGGCACCGTCGCGGCGGGTGCGACGCTCGGCATTCTGATTCCGCCCAGCATGAACATGATCATCTACGGCGCGATGACCAACACATCCGTCGGCCGGCTTTACGCCGCCGGCGTGCTGCCGGGGCTGGTGCTGACGGGCCTGTTCATGCTGGTCGTCATCGTGCTGTGCAAATGGCGCCCGGCCTTCGCGGGCCCGGTCGAAGCGCGCGACCCGTTCCTGGTCCGCCTGGGACGCCTCGTCGATCTGCTGCCGCCGGCGGCGATCTTCGTCGCGGTGATGGGCACGATCTACGCGGGCTGGGCGACGCCGACGGAATCCGCGGCGATCGGCGTTGTCGTGGCGCTGGCGCTGGCGGCTTGCTACGGCAAGCTCAGCTTCCGGATGCTGCATGAAAGCTTCGTATCGACCGTGTCGATCACGGCGATGATCATGCTGATCGCGGCGGCGGCGTTCTATTTGAACTTCGTCCTCGGCCTGATGGGGGTGCCGCAGGCCTTGGCGAACTACGTCAAGTCGATCGGCGCTTCGCCGGGGCAGATGATCGCGATCCTGACCGTGTTTTATCTCATCCTCGGCTGCTTCCTCGACGCGTTGGCGATGGTGATCGGCACGATCCCGATCGTGTTCCCGCTGGTCGTGGCGATCGGCATCGATCCCGTTTGGTTCGGCATCTTTCTGGTCGTGATGGCCGAACTCGCGCTGATCACGCCGCCGGTCGGTATGAATCTCTACGTCGTGCAGGGTATTCGGGGTACAGGCACGATCACCGAAGTGATCGTTGGCACGCTGCCGTTCCTGTTGATGATGCTTTTGCTGGTTTGGCTGTTGTGGATCTGGCCCGACATGGCGCTGCTGCTGCCGCGTCTGTCGTTCGGGTGATGCGATGAAGCGTTTGGCGCATCCGGGGCGGTTCGACGACACGCCGCTGCCCCTGGTCGTCAACGGCCGTTCGCAAGCCGCCGTCCGTGATCATTTCCTCGAACGCCATGTCCGCATCGAGCGGCTGTCGCCGGAAGAGGCGTTCCGGGCCGGCATGAGCGGCGCCGTCATCGAAACCGTCGGCGAGGCGCCCAGCGGCACGCCGGAGCCTGCCGACGACGCCAGCGAGCCCGGCTTGTTCGATGAAACACACGGCTCCGGCGCCACGGCAGATCCCGCAGGCGCAGCACCCCGTCCGAATCAGGGGCCGGGACTTGGCTACGCCGCCGCCGTCAACGAGGCCGCGACGCTGTGAAGCGCGATCGTGCCGCGCGCCTGATGTGCCTGGCATCTCTGGCATGGTCGGCGGTGTTCATTCCCGTCGAACTGGTCATCGGCGCCTACGGCTATGCGCTGATGCAGGGCGGACT
>JAIUNH010000558.1 GCA_020161965.1 Pseudomonadota bacterium | reverse complement strand
GATGGCCGAGACCCGCAGGCTGAACGACCGGATCGCCGCGGCCAACGATGCGGCGATCGAGCACTTCAGCGAAACGCGATTGATGGCTCGACTCCGTCGTGCGATCGCAGACGTTGCCGCATGAAGCCGGCCGGCCCGCTCACCTTCGCGATCGTCGGGATGGGAAGCGCCGGGCGGAAGCATTTCGCGGCGATCCGACGACTCTTTCCGAACGCGACGATCGCCGGCGTTTCCGCATCGCGTCCCGCACTCGATACGATCACGTATGTCGCGGATTGCGCGGCTGCGGCCGCACTCCGCCCGGACTTCGCGATCGTCGCCTCGCCGGCGCCGAATCACCTCGATGATGCACGCCCCTTCGTGGAAGCGGGCATTCCCACATTGATCGAAAAGCCAATGGGCGTCGCCGTCGATGAGATCGAACGGTTCTTGGAATCGGACGCACGGGCCGCAGTGGGAATCGGCTACGTGTTGCGGCAGTCATCCTGCTTGAAGGCAGTGAAGGGCGCTCTCGATGTGGGCGCGATCGGCCGCGTCCTTTACGCCGAACTCGCCGTCGGCATGAATCTCGCTGATTGGCGCCCGGGAACCGATCCGGCGAACGGCGTCAGCGCAAACGCACGCTCGGGCGGCGGGGCACTGCTGGAGCTCAGTCACGAGATCGACTTGGCACGCTGGCTATTTGGCACCTGCGCGTCGCTTCACGCTCGAACCTCGCGGATGGGCGGACTGACCGTCGATGTGGAAGATTATGCGCTAATCGCCGGCACTTTCGCGAACAACGCGGAAGTGAGTCTGCATCTCGACATGCTGGCGCGACCCGGTTTCCGATCCGGTCGGATCGTCGGCGCGGGCGGCCAGATTCGATACGATCTGACTGCGCGTCCGGCGCGTGCTGAGGTTTCTGATGGTGGCCCATGGCGCGTTCTTGCCGAAGACGCGGCGACGCTTTCGGAGCTTTTCGAGCGCCAACTTATCGCCTTTGTGTCGGCGGAAGGAAGGCACGCATTGGCGAGTACCGAGGACGGGCGCGCGATCGCAGCCTTCATCGCCGCAGCGCGGCGGTCGGCGGCTGAGCGCCGAACGATCGATATGGAGATCGCCGCTTGAATTTATCGCGTCTCCCGATCCCGACGTTCGCTTCGATGGCGTATAAGTGGCGTCTTGCGCGTCTCTATCTCGCGGATCGTTGGACGCGCCGCAGATATCGTCGGATCAACGAAGCCGATCTCGTCGGGAAACGACGATCCGACACTGTTTTCGTCTTCGGCACCGGCGCGTCGTTGCTTGACGTGACGGCGGCGCAATGGGCGGCTATCGCCCGGCACGACGTCGTCAGCTTCCGGGAGTTTCACCGACAAAGTTTCGTGCGCGTTGACTATCACGTGACGGGCGAAATCGACGACGTCGACGATTATGCGCGAAGCTTGCGGGACAATCCGCTCTACGCCGATTGCCTGTATCTGATTCAGGAGGGTTGGCGCGCGGAACGCGGGAACGAACTCGTCGGCCGGGGCTTGCTACCCGCTGGTACGCGGATGATGCGCTACCATCGGCGCGCCCGTGGCGTCTATGCGCCGCCGTCCCGGAATTTCGGCGACGGCATCGTCCATGGGTATGGCTCGATTTGCGGCGTCACCAATATCTGTCTGTTGCTCGGTTGGAAACATATCGTTCTTTGCGGCATCGATCTCTACGATCACCGGCATTTCTATATGCCACCCGATACGACTCGCGCCGTAGAGAAGGACGGACTGACCTATAGCGATCCTTACGTGACTGCGCGCCCAATCGTCGATCTCATCGGCGATTGGGCGGATCTTGTACGTCCGGAAGGCGTTCGGATCGAAACGTGGAATCCCAAATCGATGCTTGCGGCGCGAATTCCGGCTTTTGATCGGACGATTTTGACGTCATGAGTGCCCGACGGTTCGATCCGCTGCGATTCTACGAAAATTTGCCGAATCTTGGCATAGACGGGCCGTTGACAGAAGAACTGCCGACGGCACTCGTAGCGCCGCGCGCGCCCCTCGGCGCCGATCGACTAACGCTCGCCGCGGCGAGGGACGCGCTGCTCGATCCCGTACGTCGTTGGTCGCCGCATTTCGATTGGATGGGTATCGCCGACGATTTCGCAGTCGCATTCGTGGCACTTTTCGGGGGCGATGACCGCGAACGTAGGATGCTTTGCGCCCATATCGGATATTGCGCGCGCGCGCTCGCGGATCGCGATGTGATCAAGATCGGCGTTGAACTCCTGCCAATCGCGGGCCTTTGCCCTTGGGATTTTCTTGAAATAGGCGGCACCGAGCTGACGGTCGTTTCCGGCGACGGCGACAATCTCGTCTGGCGCGGCGCCATGTCGGGTGGCGCGAGGGTCGGGTTGCCCACGCAGATCGACGCGATCGGCGAGGACTCCGTTTCCGTCGGCTCGATGTACGCGCCCGGCGCGCATGTTTGGACGAATGGCCAGATCGAAGTCGTCTCCGATGACGTGCCGGTGCCGCTGTTGTTCGACTGGCAAGGCGAGTTCTGGCGCGTGCGGTCCGACGGACGGATCGGTCCGGCGGGGCGCCCCGATGCGATCCGTCTGTCGGCGACGATCCATAAGGCGCGCCGCATCGGCGATGCG
>JAIUNH010000557.1 GCA_020161965.1 Pseudomonadota bacterium | reverse complement strand
AGGTTTATCTGATCGTGCTGCTCATCGACGAGCGGCCGGAAGAAGTGACCGACATGATCCGCTCGGTGAAGGGCGAGGTCGTGTCCTCGACCTTCGACGAGCCGGCACAACGCCATGTGCAGGTCGCGGAAATGGTGATCGAAAAGGCCAAGCGCCTGGTCGAGCACAAGCGCGACGTCGTGATCCTGCTCGATTCCATCACGCGCCTCGCACGCGCCTACAACACGGTCGTCCCCTCGTCCGGCAAGGTGCTGACCGGCGGTGTGGACGCCAACGCGTTGCAGCGCCCGAAGCGCTTCTTCGGTGCGGCGCGCAATATCGAGGAAGGCGGGTCGCTGACCATCATCGCGACGGGCCTGATCGATACCGGCAGCCGCATGGACGAAGTGATCTTCGAAGAGTTCAAGGGTACGGGTAACTCCGAAATCATCCTGGACCGCAAGCTCGCCGACAAGCGCACCTTCCCCGCGATCGACATCACCAAGTCGGGTACGCGCAAGGAAGAACTGCTGGTCGACAAGGCCGTGCTGTCGAAGATGTGGGTCCTGCGCCGCATCCTGATGCCGATGGGCACGACGGACGCGATGGAGTTCCTGATCGACAAGCTGAAGCACTCGAAGACCAACAAGGATTTCTTCGAGGCGATGAACACCTAGTTCCGCGAACCCCCGCCCGAAAGGCGGGGGTTTTCGTTTGGGGGGAACGATCATGCTCATCATGGTGGCGGGGCCGTTTTCGGCGCCCGACGCGGCCGGCCGGGCCGCCAATCTCGCCCGCATGAACGACGCGGCCGTTGCGGTCGCCAAGGCGGGCCATATCCCGGTGATCGGCGTCAATGCCGCTTTGCCGGTGCTGGATGCCGCCGGATTGCCGCCCAACCACGCCTGGATGATGGAGATTTCGCTGGCGCTGGCCGCGCGCTGCGACGGTTGCTTGGTGATCGCATCCTCGCCGGGGGCGGAACGCGAAGCGGCGGTTTTGGCGGGTCTGGGCCGGCCGGTTTGGCGCCGGATCGAGGATCTGCCGCCCGTCTAACTCCGGCGCTATAGTCGTCCGCAGGGGGGCATCCGGAAACGATGGCGGTTGCCGACGAGCGCGACGAACTGGACCTATCGCTGAACGCCGTCGATCAGGCGCGGATGGCGATATTGGAGGTGGATTCGCGCGGCAAAATCCGGCGCGCCAACGGCCATGCCGCGCGGATGTTCGGTTACGACGATCCGGCGGCGATGATCGCGGGCGTGGCGCATAGCCGCGATTTGTTCGCGCGCGAAGCGGATCGCACGGCCTTGCGCGCGCGCTTGAAGCGCGGCGAGGACGTGGCCAACGTGGTCGTCGAAATGCGCCGGCGCGACGGCAGCGTGTTTTGGGCGATCCACGGGGTGAAGGCCGAGCTGGCGCAAGACGGCACGCTGGACCGTGTCACGGGCTGGATCGTCGAAGCCGGCGACGTGGTGGATCGGGTATCGACCATCGAACCGATCGACCGGCATTTCGCGGAATCGGATTTCCTCGCCCAGCTTTTCGCGGCGACCGATATCGGCATTTACGAGGCCGACGACCATTGCCGCATCCTGCGCGCCAACGAGGCTTTCGCGCGGATGTTCGGCTACGCCTCGGCCGCCGAGATGCGCGAAGCGCTGCCGGATGGCAGCGACGCGATCTATGCGGATGCGGAGGATCACACGCGCCTGGTCGACCGGCTGGTCAGCGAAGGCGCCATCCGGGAAGCTTTGTGGCAAGCCCGCCGGCGCGACGGCACGCCGTTCTGGGTGCGCCAATCCGCGATCCGCGTCGAAGGCCCGCCGATGCGGATGATCGGCACGGTCGCCGACGTCACGCAGCTCGTCGAAGCCTGGGCCGAGGTCCAGCGCGCGGAAGCCAATTACCGCTCGATGTTCGAGAATGCGAGCCACGGCATCTATCGCTCGTCGCGCGAAGGCAAGCAGTTGCGCGCCAATCCGGCGTTGGTGCGCCTCAATGGCTACGACAGCGAGGAAGCGCTGCTCGCCGCCGTGAACGACATCGCCGAGGAATGGTATGTCGAGCCGGGGCGGCGCGACGAGTTCATCCGGCTGGTCGAGCGCGACGGGCGCGTGCTCGATTTCGAATCGGAAATCTACCGCCACAAAACGCGCGAACGCATTTGGGTGTCGGAAAGTGCTCGGGTCGTGCGCGGCCAGGACGGGCGCGTCCTCTATTACGAAGGCATGATCGCGGACATCACCGCGCGCAAGCGGGTGGAACTCGCCCTCGCCGCCGCGAAGGCGGAGGCGGAACGTCTGGCGGCCGATTATCGTTCGATCTACGACAACGCCAATGTCGGTATCTTCCGGACCATTCCGGGCGGGCGTCAAACACGATCGAATTTGGCGCTGGCGCGGCTGAACGGTTTCGCGACGGCCGAGCAACAAATCGCCGCCGTGGATGCGGCGATCGCGTCGAACGAGCGCGTGCGTTGGTATGTCGATCCGCAACGGCAATCGGACTATTTGCGCGAGATGGCCAAGCATGGCCGCGTGGAAAATTTCGTCTCGGAAGTGCGCCGCCGGGCGACCGGCGAACAAGCGTGGGTGAGCGAGAACGCGTGGGCCGTGCGCGACGCCGAAGGCAACATCGTCGCCTATGAAGGCA
>JAIUNH010000556.1 GCA_020161965.1 Pseudomonadota bacterium | reverse complement strand
CGATATGCCGATCGCGATCATCACCGCCAATATCCAAGACGAGGTCATCGCCCGTGCCCGGGCGGTCGGCGCGACCTTCGTGCCCAAGCCCGTCACCGCCGACGGGCTGCAGGGGTTCATATCGGGAGCCGCGCTAAGGCTGCGTTCGGCGACATGACGGCGACGGAGGCAGGGCGCATCGTCCTTCCCCGTTCGAAGACCGATCGTTTGCCGGATGACCGGCGCGATGGCGGTTCGAATGTCGGGCGATGCCGTTCGGCAAACATCCGCCGGCGATCGATGTCCGGCGCGACGGGATCGGTTCGGAAAAGCCTCGCGTCTTGACGCGACACGCATTCGGATCGGTAACGTCACGCTCCACCCAAGGCTTCGGCCGAAAGGCGGACCCGCCAGGGCAGGGCGGTGACGGAAACGCGAATAGCCGAGCATCAACGCCCGGGGCTTGAAGCCCCGGGTGGGCGGGACCGGCCCGATGCCGAACGGCAAGCGGTCGCTCCCCCAAAAACGAAGGGCCCCGCCAAGGCTCGCACGAACCCGCGGTTCGGCGAGGGGCGGGGCCCGCATTTTTTACGGCAAATTCAGGCTATTGGCCGCTCTTGGAGCGGCGAGGGCGCTTATGTTATTCTCCCTCCGTTGGGCGAGAACGCCCGTGACGAGGAGTTTGAGAATCATGGCCATCTCGGGGGCCCCCAGCGTGGGCGGCGATTCCAATTCGACGGCGTTTATGAGCTTGGATTACCAGGCCGGCATCATCGCGATGCTGAAGAACAAGCAGCCTTGGACGCCGCGTTCGTTCTTCGACGGGCCGCGCATTAGCGCGCCGGAGATCGTCGAATTCGGCCAAGGCAAAACCTACGACTTCTTCGCGTAGGGCGTTTCTTCCGCACGGCGATCCGGGCTGCCTTATTCCATCGCGCGATGCGAAATATCCCGTCGCACCACATCGGAATAGCGCCGCGCCATCGGGCTTTGTCTTTGCGACGGCGGCGATCATGCCGCCGGTCGCAGGAGTGAAACCGATGAAGAAGACTTTGGCCGTGGCGCTCGCCGTTTCGATGTTGGTCCCGGCTCTTGCCTTCGCGCAGACCGCGACCCCGGCCGTCCCCGCGACGCCGGCCAAGCCCGCGCAGACCACCCAGGTGCCGGCGAAGGCCGAAGCCGCGAAGGCGGAAAAGGCGACGAAGGCGCATGAGCGCCGCGACGCCAACAAGGTCACGACCGGCGCCGCTGCCCCCGCCGCGAAGTAGACGTAAGCTCTTCTCGACAAGATCGCCCGGTGTCCGCGGACGGCACCGGGCGATTCTTTTTATAGGGCCGGGCTGGTATCGTCGATCGCGTGACGACCGCCGATTCGACCTCATCCTACGAAAAAGCCCGCGCCGATCTGGCGCGCGGCCGGCCCGATTTGGCTTTGCCGGTTTTGCGCGCGTTGTCGGACGCAAATCCGCAAAACGCCGATCTGCTGCTCGATTACGGCGTGGCAGCAAGCCAAGCCGGCGACCAGACCGCTTCCCTCGTCGCGTTCGGCAAAGCCGCGACGCTCGATCCTAAAAATCCGCTGGTCCACGCGAATATGGGCCTCGCCTTCGAACGTGCGAATATGCTGGTCGAAGCCGAAACGGCGATGCGCGTTGCGCGCGAATTCGCGCCCGGCCATGCCGGCATCGCCTTCAACCTCGCCAATGTCGCGCGCAAGCTCGGCCGCAACGCGGACGCCGAATCGCTCTACCGCGAAGTCATCGCGGCCGAGCCGCAATCGGTACCGCCGCGCGCCAATCTCGCGTCGCTGCTGATCGACGAATGGCGGCTGGTCGAAGCGCGTTCGCTGCTGCGCCGCGCGGCCGACATGGCGCCGCAAGATCCGCTGGCGCATTTCAATCTCGCCAATGCCGACCGCATGGCGGGCGATACGGCGGCAGCGATCGCGGGTTACGAACGCGCGCTGAAGCTCGCCCCAGATTGGGCGGATGCGCATTTCAATTTGGGGTTTGCTTCGTTGCTCGCGGGCGATTGGCAACGCGGCTGGGCGGAATTCGCCTGGCGCTGGAAGACGCCGGCGCAAACGAAATTCGCCAAGTCGTTCGACAAGCCGCGCTGGACGGGCGAGGCGGGCAACGGCCGCACGCTGTTGCTGCGCGCCGAACAGGGCCTGGGCGACACGCTGCAATTCGTGCGCTACGCCGCCCTTGCCAAAGATCGCGGCTGGCGCGTGGTGCTGGAAGTCCAGCCCGCGCTGATGACGCTGCTCGCACGTAGCAAGGGCATCGATGCGCTGGTGGTCCAGGGCGATAAGCTGCCGGCGTTCGATGCGGAAGCGCCGCTGCTCGATCTGCCCGGCATTTTCGGCACGACGCCCGACACGGTGCCCGCCGATATTCCTTACGTCTTCGCCGATCCGGCGAAGATCGACGCGTGGCGCAAGAAACTCGGGCCCGCGACGAAGAAGCGCGTGGGCCTCGTCTGGGGCGGCAATCCGGATTTTCCCGGCGACCGCTGGCGCTCGCCGGGGTTGAAGCCGCTACTGCCGCTTTTCGACGTGCCCGGCGTCGAATGGATCGGTCTACAAGTGGGGCCGCGCCGTGCCGACATGGACGGCTGGACGAAGCCCGCCAGTTTCCGCGATTGCGGCGATGCGCTTTTCGATATGGATG
>JAIUNH010000555.1 GCA_020161965.1 Pseudomonadota bacterium | reverse complement strand
TCGCATCCGGCGCGCGATCCAGACGATCGGCCTCGACCCCGCCAAGCCGCCCTCGGTCGACGATCTGATCACCGCTTCCGATTTGTCGCGCTCCCGCTTCTTCCAGCTGTTCCGCGAATGCACCGGGTTGACGCCGCAAATGTATATCGACGCGCACGCGATCGAATCGGCGCTGGACGCGTTGACGCGCGGCGGCCGTCCGGTCGCGCGGATCGCGCGCGAAGCGGGGCTCGGCTCGCCCGAGCGTTTCGCGCGCTACGTGAAACGCATGACCGGCTTGGGTCCGCGCGAATTCCGCCGCGCGGCGTTGCGTTTGGATGGGGCGCCGCCCGAAGTGCCGCGTTTCGATCACACGGCGGCGGCGCCGATCAGCCCGGCCTGATATCTATCCCGCCGCCGGGCCGCAAATGCGGCAGCAGGCGGGGCCAATCCGCATGCGCGACGGCGACGCAGCCGGCGGTCGGCGTCCAGTCGGGGCGTGCGACATGCAGGAAAATCGCCGAGCCCAAGCCCGCGACGGGCGGCGCGTCGTTCCAGCCCAGCGGCACGATCCAGTCATAGACGGCATCGTCACGCCATAGCCGCTCCGGATGTTCGGCGGGTGCGGAACGGCGCAGCGTGTTATAGGCGGGCGAGGCGGGATCGTCGTCCCACCACATATCGGGCTCGATCGCTTGGAACGGTAGCGGCGACGCGGCCGTCACGCGATCGGCGCGGAAAAACGCGAAGCGCAGCAAATGCCGTCCGGCGGGCGTGGCGAAATCGCCCTCGCGCTTCGCATCGGCCGCGACGATGCCGCTGCGCCCAATTGTGCAGCGAAGATCGAGATCGGCGACGCGCAAGCGCCCGTTGCGAACCAGAAGATCGGTCATCCGACAATATTGTAGCCGGCGTCGACGTAATGCACGCCGCCGGTCATGCCTGCGGCCGCGTCGGTCGCGAGGAACGCGGCGAGCGCGCCGATCTCCTCGATCGTCACCAAGCGCCGCCCGGGGCTGCGTTCCTTGGCGCGCTCGACCAATTCGTCGAAGCGATCGATGCCCGACGCCGCGCGCGTGAGCAACGGCCCCGGCGAGATCGCATGCGCGCGGATATTCTTCGGCCCCAGTTCCGCGGCGATCGCGCGCACGCTGGATTCCAGGGCCGCTTTGACCGGGCCCATCAAGTTGTAATTCTCGACGGCCTTTTCGGCGCCATAGAAGCTGACCGTCAGCAGCGTGCCGCCGTCGCGCATCAACGGTTCGGCGAGCTTCGCCATGCGGATGAAGGAATGGCACGACACATCCATCGCCTGCAGAAACCCGTCGCGCGAAGAATCGATCACGCGCGCGTGCAAATCCGCACGCGGCGCGAAAGCGATCGAATGCAGCAGAATGTCGAGCTTGCCCCAGCGTTCGATCACGGCGGCGAAGCAGCGTTCGAGGGCACCTGGCTCGCGCACGTCCAGCGGGATCAGGAAATCGGTGCCAAGCGTATCGGTCACCGCGCGGACATGCTTTTCCGCCTTCTCGTTCAAATAGGTGACGGCGAGTTCGGCACCCGCTTCGCGCAGCGCGGCCGCACAGCCGGCGGCGATGGATTTGTCGTTGGCGATGCCGACGATCAAGGCCTTCTTGCCCTTCAAGGGTGCGGGAATGGTCATACCGTCACCATAGCGTCGGATGATGACGCTTCCCAAGGCCCGGCGCGCGTCAACCTGTCGCATCGGTGAAATCCGGTTGCGCGAAGCGGACTCGTTCTATAGAACCTGCGGCGGGCCAGAACCCCCCAACGGGTTCCGGACCTTCTGTAAGGAAGGGATTTTAAAATGACGAAGCCTGCCACGCGCCCGAATTGCGCGAATTTTTCCTCCGGCCCCTGCGCCAAGCGCCCCGGCTGGAATCTCCAAGCCCTCGAAAACGCGGCCCTCGGCCGTTCGCACCGTTCGAAACTCGGCAAAGCCAAGCTTGCCGACGTGATCGAGCGTACGCGCAAAATTCTCGGCATCCCCGCCGATTATCGCATCGGCATCGTCGCCGCGTCGGATACCGGTGCGGTCGAAATGGCGCTGTGGTCGCTGCTTGGGGCACGCGGCGTCGACATGCTGACCTGGGAATCCTTCGGTTCCGGCTGGGTCACCGACGTCCAGAAGCAGCTCAAGCTCAAAGATACGCGCAAGCTCGAAGCCGATTACGGCGCGCTGCCCGATCTGAAGTCGGTGAACTTCGACAACGACGTCGTGTTCACCTGGAACGGCACCACCGCCGGCGTGCGCGTGCCCAATGGCGATTGGATCCCGGCCGACCGCAAGGGTCTGACGATTTGCGACGCGACCTCGGCCGCCTTCGCGATGAAGCTGCCCTGGGACAAGCTCGATGTGACGACGTGGTCCTGGCAGAAGGTGCTGGGCGGCGAAGGCCAGCACGGCATGCTGGTGTTGAGCCCGCGCGCCGCCGAACGCCTCACGACCTATACGCCCGCTTGGCCGCTGCCGAAGATCTTCCGCCTGACGCAGGGCGGCAAGCTGATCGAAGGCGTGTTCAAGGGCGAGACGATCAACACGCCGTCGATGCTCGCGGTTGAAGACGCGCTCGATGGTTTGATCTGGGCCGAGAAGATCGGCGGTTTGGACGCATTGGTCGCGCGATCGGAAAAGAACCTCGCCGCGATCGAA
>JAIUNH010000006.1 GCA_020161965.1 Pseudomonadota bacterium | reverse complement strand
CGCAAGACGGGCTCTACGGCGTGCTGGTCCTCGACGACGATAAGCGCCGGGTCGAGATCATGGGCGTGATCGGCGAAGTGCTGCACGCCCCCAGCGATCCCGACGCGTTGATCGCGCGCATCGGCGACAAGTCGACGCGCATCGTGTCGTCGACCGTCACCGAGAAGGGCTATTGCCACATCCCGGCGACCGGCGATCTGGATGCACGGCACCAAGATATCGTCGCCGATCTCGCCAATCCCAACAAACCGCGCTCGGCGATCGGCATTCTGGTGGCGGGTCTTGCCCGCACGCGCGATGCGGGCCACGCCCCGCCGACGGTGCTGTGTTGCGACAATCTGCCGTCCAACGGCCGCGTCGTCGCCAAGCTCGCCGCGCAATATGCGGGATTGCGCGATGCCGGCTTGCGCGACTGGATCGAGCGCAACGTCGCCTTCCCCTGCACGATGATCGACCGCATTGTGCCGGCGACCACCGACGACGACCGCAAAACGGCCACCGCGATCACCGGAATCGACGATCAAGGCCTCGTCGTCGCCGAACCCTTCGCCCAATGGGTGATCGAGGACAAATTCGGCGGCCCGCGTCCCGCCTGGGACAAGGCCGGCGCGCAAATCGTGCCGGACGTCGCCCCGTTCGAACGCGCGAAATTGCGCTTGCTGAACGGCGCGCATTCGGCGTTGGCCTATCGCGGTCTCGCCAAGGGCCACACCACCGTTGCCGAGGCGATCGCCGATCCCGAATTGCTGGCCGCAACGCGCGCGATCATGAAGGAAGCGGCGGCCACGCTGGCGCCCGTGCCCGGCCTCGATCTCGACGCTTATGCCGACGCGCTGTGCGCGCGTTTCGCCAATCGCGGCATCCGCCATCGCCTGATCCAGATCGCGATGGACGGTTCGCAGAAACTGCCGCAGCGTTTGCTCGGCACGATTTCGGAAACGCTGGCCGCGGGGCGCGAAGCCCCCGAAGCGATCAAGGCCGTCGCCGCGTGGATCGGCCATGTCCGCCGCGAAGGCGCGAAACTCCAGGATCCGCTGGCGGCGACGCTGACGAGCTTGCGCGGGCTCGACGACTTCCTGGCTTGCGAAGCGGTGTTCGGCACGGAATTGCCGAAGAACCCGCGTTTCACGACGTCGCTACGCGCCCTCGTCCAGTAGCTTTCCCCAGCGTTTGTCGAACGGGTGAATTTCGCGGGTTGGGCCCGACGCGTTCGCCATGTCGCGGCCTTCCTTCGCCCAGCGGAATAGCCCGCCGCGCAGATTGACGGCGCCGGTCCAACCGCGCGCGCGCAACGCGGCCGCAAGTTTGGCGCTGCGCAAACCCACCGAACATGCGCAGACGATAACGCGCCCATCCGGCGCACCGCCCGGATCGGGCACATCGCCCGGCGTCACATGGATGGCACCCGGAATATGCGAGATGTCGTACTCGGCCTTCTCGCGCACGTCGTACACGCGCGCATCGACAGGCATCGCGTCGGCTGAAATTTCAGGCACGTCAGGAAACGCGCGCGCGATCGCATCTTCGCATGCGGCAAGCGTGGCGCCCTTGGCCGTGGGATCGAAAATGGAAACCATGTTCGTACACCTATAAACCACTGGCACATCACTTGCGAGAATGCCCGCCGATGAGGTAGGTGCGGCGCCATGGTTATTCGTAGTTCGGAAGGCGATCGTCAGTTTCGCGCGTTGGTGAAGCTGCTCGGCGGGTTGGTCGGCGAAACGGTTCGCGCGCATGACGGGGAAACGGCCTATTCCGCCGTCGAATCCTTGCGTACCGGTTTCGTGGAGTTGCGGCGCGGCGGCGAGCCGAAAGCGGCCGACGTCGCCCGTTTGGCGGCAGGCTTGCGCAAAATCGAGGCGGCGGATGCCACGTTATTGGCCCGCGCCTTTGCGCTGTTCTTCGCGGTCGTGAACATCGCTGAAGAAGCCTGGCGCGCCGCCGAACGCGGCGACGAGGCCGATGCTTGGCCGCGCTCCTTCCCCGATACGCTGGCCCAGCTCGGCGCGCATGCGAGCCCGAAGAAGATCGCGGCCGCCCTGCCGAAAATGTCGCTGATGCCGGTCATGACGGCGCATCCGACCGAGGCGCGCCGCCAATCGGTGCAACGCGGCCATCGCCGGCTTTACGAGCTGGTCATGCAATTGGTGGCGCTCGATCCGCGCACGGCGCCGCATGCGCGCGCGCTGGACGCGATCAAGGGCGAGATCGCGACCTTGTGGAAGACCGATACGGTGCGCGCCGATAAATTGACCGTGGCCGACGAAGTCGCCAACGGCCTGCTGTTCTTCCGCGCCGCCCTTTACGACGCCGTGGCGGATTCGCTGCGTGCATTGGATGCCGCGACCGGCCAAGCCCCGCAAGGATTGATCGCTTTCGGGTCGTGGATCGGCGGCGATCGCGACGGCAATCCGAACGTCACGTCGCGCACCACGCTGTTCGCGATGCGCGCGCAATCGCGCGAGGTCTTGCGCGAATACCTCCGCCGCGTCGATGCGATGGCCGAACGCCTGACGCAGTCGCACGCCTATATCCGCCTGCCGGACGATTTCGCGAAAGCCCTCGCCGCCGACGACAAGCGCTACGCCGCCGCGACCTTCGCAGGGCAAACGCATGTGCTGGCGCGCGAGCCCTATCGGCGCAAGATCGCCTATATGCGTTTGCGCCTCGCCAAGCGCCTTGCCTGGACCGAAGCGAAGATCGCGGGCAACGACGATCTGTCCTTGCCCGACGAAGCCTATCCCGACGCCGCGAGTTTCGCCGCCGATGTCGGCGCGCTGCGCAAGGCGCTGCTGCATGATGGCGATCGCTATTTGTCGTCGGGCGCGCTGCTCGATCTCGAAAGGCTCGTCGGCGTGTTCGGTTTCCATCTGGCGCGTTTGGACGTGCGCCAGGAATCCAAGCGCCACCGTAAAGCGGTCACCGAACTCGTCGCCGGTCTACCGGGCTTGCCCGATTACGAAACGCTCGACGAAGACCAGCGCCTCGATCTGCTCGACGATCTGATCGCGCGGCCGGGGGCGGTACTGCTGATGGGCCCCAAGCTGTCGGCGGATACCGAGGAGATTTTGGCGACGCTCAACGCCGTCGCCACGCTGCATGCCGAGCTCGGGCCCCTTTCCATCGAGACCTATGTGATCTCGATGGCCGATCGCGCCAGCGCCGTGCTGGAGGTACAGTTCCTGGCGAAGCTCGCCGGACTTGCGGGCAAGCTGCGCGTCGCCCCCTTGTTCGAAACCATCGCCGATCTGCGCGCCGGGCCCGGAATCTTGCGCGCTTTGCTCGCCCGTCCCGGCTATCGCGCCTTGCTGGCGCAAGCGGGCGGCACGCAGGAAATCATGCTCGGCTATTCGGACTCGTGCAAAGACGGCGGCATTCTCGCCTCCGGCTGGGCGCTGCATTCCGCGCAGACCGAACTCGCGCGCGTGTTCGATGCGGCCAAAGTGCCTTACGTGCTGTTCCATGGCCGCGGCGGTAGCCACGCGCGTGGCGGCGGGCCGACGCATGATTCGATTCTCGCCGGCCCGCGCGAAGCGGCGAACGGACGCATCAAATTCACCGAACAGGGCGAAGTGCTCTCGTTCAAATATTCGAACCGCGATACGGCCGCCTACGAACTCACCGTCGCGCTCTCGGGCCTGTTGAAGAAGACGCTCGGGCCGCCCTATCGCAAGGGGGCGCGCCCCGCCGATTGGGAACGCGCGATGGCGCGGCTCGCCGAGTTGGGCGAGGAAGCCTATCGCGATCTGGTCGCGACACCGGGCTTCCTCGATTATTTCTACGAGACCACGCCGGTCGACGAATTGGGCGGGCTCAATATCGGTTCGCGCCCGTCGCATCGCCCGCAAGCCGGGCGCGACATCCGCGCGATCCGCGCCATTCCGTGGGTGTTCGGCTGGTCGCTCGCCCGCCTCGCCTTGCCCGCCTGGTACGGGATCGGCACGGCGATCGAAGCCTTCGCGAAGGAATCGCCCGCCAATCTGCGCTTGCTGAAGCGCATGCATCGCGATTGGCCGTTCTTCCGCAACCTCATCGACAACGTCGCGATGGCGGAAGCCAAGGCTTCGCTGCCCGTGGCCAAGCTCTACCAGCCGCTCGCGCGCGACGCCGCCAGCGCCAAGCGCGTGTTCGAGATGATGTCCGACGAGCTTGCCTTGACCGCGAAGGCGCTGAAGCGCGTGGCGGGTGCTTCGCCACTCGCCGCCAACCCGTCGCTCGCCCTGTCGCTCGAACGACGCAAACCCTATCTCGACGCGATGAACGCGTTGCAGGCTGTGCTGCTCACCAAGCTGCGCGATGGCGGCGGGGCCGATTGGCGCCACCCGCTGCTGCTGACGGTCAACGCCATCGCCGCGGGCATGCGCAACACGGGCTAAAGCGCTAACGGGATCGCGCCGCCGGTCTTGACCTGCTCCATCACCATATAGGTCCGCGTTTCGCGGATATGGGGCACGTCGACCAGCGTGCGGCCCAGGAAGTCGCGATAGGCTTCCATGTCGCGCACGCGCACTTTCAGCAGATAATCGAAGCCGCCCGCGACCATGTGACATTCGATCACTTCGCGCTGGGCTTTGATCTTCGCCGCGAATTCGGCGAACGCCTCGGGCGAGGTGCGGTCGATCGACACTTCGAGGAAGACGAGCAAGCCCGCCCCCAGCCGGCCTGCGTCCAGCTCCGCACGATAGCCTTGGATGAAGCCATCGCGTTCCAAGCGTCGCACGCGCTCCAAACATGGCGTCGGGCTCAGCCCCACGCGCTTGGCGAGATCGACATTGGTGATCCGCGCTTCGTGCTGAAGCGCATCCAAGATTTGCAGATCGATGCTGTCCATACGTGGTTATTTATATGGTTTATCAGCAATAAAACAGAATTTTCATCTACCTTGTTGAAATTATTTGGATATGTAGACTGTATATATCCAAAAACACGAGATATCCCAATGCTCCTGCCCTTCACGCCCGACAAGTTGCTCCCGGAAGAAACGGCGCTCAATCGCCTCGCCGGCACCGCCGCCTTGGCCCCCGCTTTGGCCGAAAAGGTGGCGCGCGAAGCGCTCGACCTCGCCGGGCGCTTGCGCGCAGATGGGGGCAAGCGCCTGGGCGTCGAAACCTTCCTCGCCGAATTCGAACTGTCGACGGCGGAGGGCTTGGCGCTGATGTGCCTCGCCGAAGCGCTGCTGCGCATCCCCGACAAGGCGACGATCGACGCGTTGATCGGCGACAAGCTGGGCGCTCCGGATTGGGACAAGCATCTCGGCCACGCGGACTCGGTGCTGGTCAACGCTTCGGCCTGGGGCTTGGCGCTGACCGGGCGCTTCCTCGACTGGACGGACGACAAGCGAGGCGGCGCCGGCGATCTGCTGCGCCGGGCGCTCGGCCGTCTGGGTGCGCCGGTGTTGCGCCGGGCGATCGAAGCGGCGATGCGCATCATGGGCCAGCAATTCGTGATGGGCGAAACGATCGGCGCGGCGCTATCGCGCGCGGCGCAAGCGCCAGCACATCACACCCATTCCTTCGACATGCTGGGCGAAGCCGCGAAAACCGCCGACGATGCCGAGCGCTATTTCGCCAGCTATCAAGCCGCGATCGCGGCCATCGCGACGAAGGCCACGGGAAACGATCCGCGCCGCAATCCCGGCATTTCGGTGAAGCTGTCGGCGCTGCATCCGCGCTACGAACCCGCGTTGCGCACGCGGGCTTTCGATGAACTTCTGCCGCGTTTGGCGGCCTTGGCCGAGCAAGCCGCACAAGCCGGGATCAATTTCACCGTCGATGCCGAGGAAGCCGATCGGCTCGTGCTGTCGCTCGAGTTGTTCGAAGCTTTGGCGCGGAACCGCAAGCTCGACGGCTGGGATGGGCTCGGCCTCGCGGTCCAAGCGTATCAAAAGCGTGCGACGGGCGTTTGCGCGTGGCTTGGCGATCTCGCGCACGATGCGCGCCGGCGCTTCATGGTCCGGCTGGTCAAAGGCGCCTATTGGGATAGCGAGATCAAATGGGCGCAGGAACGCGGGTTGTCCGACTACCCCGTCTTCGTGCGCAAGCCCGCCACCGATCTTTCCTATCGCGCCTGCGCGATCCGATTGCTCGCGGCCAAAGGCGCGATCTACGGCCAATTCGCGACGCATAATCCGCGCAGCGCATTGGAGATCTTGGCGCTGGCCGACGGGTGCGAGGATTTCGAATTCCAAAAGCTGCACGGCATGGGCGACGCGCTGTACGACGCGCTGGGATCGCGCGCCCGCGTGCGCGTCTACGCGCCCGTCGGCGCGCATCGCGACTTGCTGCCCTATCTGGTGCGTCGCCTGCTGGAAAACGGCGCCAACACATCCTTCATCCATCAAATCAAGGATAGGGACGTGCCGCTCACCGATATCGTCGCCGATCCCGAAACGGCGCTGGCACGCACGACCAAACCGGTGCGTCTTCCGGCGGCGATGTTCGCCGACCGCAAGAATTCGGCGGGTTACGATCTTGCCGACAATGCGACGCGCGACGATCTGGTCGCGACGATCAATGCGTTGAACCTGGGCCCTGCCCCCGCCGAAACGCCGGTCGCGGCGGCCATCGACGCGGCATCGCAAGGCTTCGCGGCCTGGTCCAAACGATCCGTCGCGGACCGTGCGGCCATTCTGGAACGCGCCGCCGATCTGTTCGAAACGAACGGCAAGGAATTGATCGCCGCGATCGTGCGCGAAGGCTTCCGCACCATCCCGGATGCAGTGTCCGAATTGCGCGAGGCCGTCGATTTCCTGCGTTACTACGCGAACGAAGCGCGGCGCGTTTGCACACCCCAAACGCTGCCCGGCCCGACGGGCGAGCGCAATACGCTGACCCTGGGCGGGCGCGGCGTGTTCGCCTGCGTCTCGCCGTGGAACTTTCCGCTGGCGATCTTCACCGGCCAAATCGCGGCTTCCTTGGCCGTCGGCAACAGCGTCGTCGCCAAGCCCGCCCCGCAAACGCCGCGTATCGGCGCCCGCGCCGTCGCGTTGCTGCACGAAGCGGGCATTCCGCAAGACGCTCTACGCCTCGTCGTCGGCGGGCCAAAGATCGGCGCGGCGTTGATAGAAGATCCGCGCATCGCCGGCGTGGCCTTCACCGGATCGACCGCGACGGCGCAAACGATCAACCGCGCCCTCGCCGCCAAAAACGGCCCGATCGTGCCGCTGATCGCGGAGACGGGCGGCGTCAACGCGATGATCGCCGACAGCTCGGCGCTGACCGAACAGCTCGTCAACGACGCGATCGCTTCGGCCTTCCAGAGTGCGGGCCAGCGCTGTTCGGCCTTGCGCGTATTGTTCGTGCAAGACGATGCCGCCGACCGCACCATCGCGATGTTGCGGGGGGCGATGGCGGAATTGCGCTTGGGCGATCCGGGCGATCCCGCGACCGATATCGGCCCGGTGATCGATGCGGACGCGAAGGCGAAGCTCGACGCGTATCTCGCCGAAAACCGCGCGCGGATCGTCGCGCAAAGCACGAATGTACCGCCGGGCAATTTCGTGCCGCCGACATTGATCGAAGTGCCGTTGGCGCAAGCGCCGACGCGCGAGATTTTCGGGCCGATTCTGCATCTGGTGCGCTGGCGCCACGACCGGCTCGATGACGTGTTGGCGGCGGTCGCCGGCACGGGCTACGGCCTGACGCTGGGCATCCATTCGCGGTTGGAGAGTTTCCACGCCCGCGTGCGCGACGCCCTGTCCGTGGGCAATATCTACGTCAACCGATCGACCATCGGCGCCGTCGTCGGCGTGCAGCCTTTCGGCGGGCACGGGCTTTCGGGTACGGGCCCCAAGGCGGGCGGCCCGAATTACCTTGCGTGCTTCGGCGTCGAAACGACGCTCAGCATCAACACCGCCGCGGTCGGCGGCGACGTGGCGCTGATGGCGGGCGGGCGGGCAAGCGTGCTATCGAAGGAAACGCCCTAACCCTTCGCGGAGCCCCCTATGCATATGACCCTCGTGATCGTTGCCGGCCTGATGCTGCTGGGCGTGTTCGGCCTGTTCGGCTGGTTATGGGGCCATGATCTGCAAGGGACGGCGCTGGCCGCGAAATTTTTCCTGCCTGTGTGGCTGGCCGTGGCGCTTGCCAATATGTGGGTGGGCGTGACCAAGGCGGGATTCACCGTCGCGCAGGAATTGCCGATCCTGGCGATCGTATTCCTAATCCCGGCCGCGATCGCGCTGGCCGTGTCGTGGAAGCTGGCCGCACCAGCCGCGGAATGACCGGCATCGCTGCGATCGTCGAATTCTGGGCCCAGGCCGGGCGCGACGAGAACTGGTTTTCGAAAAATCCCGCCTTCGATGCGGAATTCCGCGCGCGGTTTCTAACGGCGCATGAGGCGGCCGCTGCCGGGGCCAACGAAGAATGGCTCGCTTCGCCTGACGGCGCTTTGGCGCTGTTGATTCTGACCGATCAGTTTTCTCGCAACGCGTTTCGAGGAACGGCGCGCATGTACGCGACCGACACGCTGGCCCGGCGCTACGCGCGCGCGTCGATCGATGCCGGTTATTTCCTGCTGGTCCCGCCGGAATTGCGGCTGTTCTTTGCGCTGCCCTTCGCGCATTCGGAAGACGCGGGCGATCAGGACATCAGCGTGGCGCTTAACGCCGCGTTGGGCGAGCCCTACCTCACTCACGCCAAACGCCATCGCGGCATTGTGCGCCGCTTTGGCCGCTTCCCGCACCGGAACGAAATCCTCGGCCGCGTTTCCACGGCCGAAGAGATCGACTTCCTCGCGAAGGGCGGCTTCGCGGGTTAGTTCGGGGCGGGTTAGTTCGGCGTCGAGAAGCCGAAGCGCTGCAAGATCGCCTTGCCTTCGGCACTCGACAGGAACGCGATGAAATCGCGCACCGGTTTCGCGTCGCGCTTGGCGACGATCGCAGCAGGATAAGTAACGGGCGGATAACTTCCCGCCGGGAACATGCCCACGACCGCAACACGCGGGCTCGACTTCGCATCCGTGCCGTAGACGATGCCGAAAGGCGCTTCGCCGCGCTCGACCAGCGTCAACGCCACGCGCACGTTTTCCGCACCCGCGATGCGATTGCCGATCGCGTTCCAATGGCCGAGATTTTCAAGCGCCGCCTTGGCGTAGCGGCCGACCGGCACATGGGCGGGATCGCCGGTCGCGATGCGCCCTTGCGGGCCCAGCAGAGCGGCGAAATCGGTCGAACGGGAAATCTCGATCTTCGTCGGTTTATCGGCGGGCGCGATCAGCACCAGATCGTTGCCGGCGAAGGTTTTGCGCGAATCCGGCACGATCAGATTGCGCGTGGCGAGATAGTTCATCCATTCCTCGTCCGCCGAAACGAACAGATCGGCGGGCGCGCCATTCTCGATCTGCCGCGCCAGCGTCGACGACGAGCCGAAGGAGAATTTCGCGGCGACACCCTTGGCGCGCAACGGTGCCGCAATCGCTTCAAGCGCGTCGGTCATCGATGCAGCGGCGTAGACGGTGATTTCCTGCGCCTTGGCGGAAACGGCGGAACCGACCGTCAGCGCGGCAGCAGCGATCAAACTCAGAAATTGGCGGCGCATCGAACATCCTCCATCGCTATATACAAATGGATATAGCGCGAGTCGCCGGTATCCTGTCAATGGCATTGCAATAAGCATAGCGGCCACTGCGTTATATTGACCGAGATATCGCGTTAACGATCGAGAGCAGCGAAAAGAGACGCGAAAGCCGGATCGGCTTCCCAACCGATTCCGGGCGCATCGCCCGGCAATGCACAAGCGCCCGCCATTGCGGGGCGATACGCGATGCGCTGGAACGGGCCCACTTCATGCCGGCCCAGTCCCAAGCCCGCCGCGACCTGCAAGGCGAAGCGATAGCCGACATGCGGCACGAAGTTTTCGCGGAGCCAGCCCGCATCTTCGGCCTCCGCGACGATACGCAGATATTCGACCAAGCCGTGCCCCAGCCCGATATCGAATTGCAGCAGATCGCGTTCGGGGCGCAAGCCGCCATGGCGCAGCAGATTGCGCGCGTCGGCCGCCGAGTACAGGTTTTCGCCCGTCCCCAACGGCACGGCGAATTCCGCCGCCAATGCCCGATGCGCGTCGTAATCGAGCGGATCGACCGGTTCCTCCACCCACGCGATCGGCAGATCCGCGATCGCCGATAGGAATAGGCGCGCATCGTTCAGCGTCATCGTCGCGTTGCAGTCGAGTGCCAGCTTCGCCTTTCCACCGAGATATTCGAGGGCCGCGTCGATCCGCTTTCGGTCGGCGTCGAGATCGATGGCCCCGCCCTTGATCTTCACCGTATCGAAGCCGAGATCAACCGCGCGTTCGAGTTCGTCGCGCAGCTTCTCCAAATCGTCTTCGCCGCGATAGAAGCCACAAGTCGCGTAGACGGGCACTTGCGGCGTTCCAAGCTTGGGTCCGCGCAACACCGCCCAAAGCGGTTTGTCCTGCAATTTGCCGATCAAATCCCAGATAGCGCCGTCGAGCAGGCCCATCGCCGCCGCGCGCTCGCCATGGCCACCCGGCTTCTCGTCGCGCATCGCCAGGGCCCGGATTTTCCACGGATCGGGCAGCGTGCCCGAGGCATCGAGATACGCCGCCGGATCGGCCGCCAGAACCCGCGGCGCCAGACGTTCACGCAACACGGCGCCCGACGCGTAGCGCCCGGGCGAGTCGATGGCGTAGCCGCGCACGCGGTGTCCGGCGGTGGTTTCGACCTCGACGACCGCGACGCTGGCGGTCATGCGCCCGAAACCGACGGCGGCGTTGCGCGTCGCTTCGGCCATATCGAGGGTGGTCTCACGGATCGCGACGATTTTCATGTTCGTGAACGATGCAAAAGAAGCGCCGGAAGGGCCATAATAAGAGCCCTCAGGGAAGGAAACACGACATGAGCACAGCTTCGATCCAGAAACTCGGCCGGCGCTTGCGTTTAGGTGTGATCGGCGGTGCCGGCGGTGCTTTGATCGGGCCGGTGCATCGCTTGGCCGCACGCCTCGACGATTGTTTCGAGTTGACGGCGGGCGTGTTGTCGTCCGATCCCGCGCGTTCGAAGGCGGAGGCCGCGCGCCTCAACATCGCGCGCGGTTATGCCGATATGGCCGCGATGATCGCGGGCGAAGCCGCGCGCGAAGACGGGATCGACGCGGTCGCGATCATGACGCCCAACGACAGCCATGCGCGCTATGTCGAGATGGCGTTGAACGCCGGGCTCGACGTTATCTGCGACAAGCCGCTGACCAACGATTACGCCTCGTCGAAGGCGCTGGCGGTGCTCGCGCGCAGCAAGGGCTTGGTGCTCGCCGTTACCTATAACTACTCGGGCTATCCCATGCTGCGCGAAGCGCGCGCGGCGATCGCGGCGGGCGAGATCGGCGAGCCGCAGACGCTACATGCGGCCTATGTCAGCGGGTCGCTCGGCACGTTGGTCGAGGCCGAGCCCGAGAAAATGTCCTCGCGCACGCGCTGGCGGCTCGATTCCGCGCGCGGCGGCCCCAGCCATGTGCTGGCCGATATCGGCACGCATGTGCATCAATTGGTGAACTTCGTTGCGGGTCAGCGCATCGAAGCCGTGCTGGCCGATGTGGGGGCTGCTGTCGCTGGCCGCACGGCGCACGACACGGCGTCGGTCATCGTGCGCTTGGAAGGCGGGGCGCGCGGGCCGCTATTCATCACCAAGGCGGCGACGGGGGCGGAGAACGCCATGTCGATCGAAGTTTATGGCCAAGCCGGCGGTCTTTATTGGCATCACGCGGCGGTGAACGAATTGCGCGTGATGCGCCATGCGCGGCCCGCCGAGATCCGCACGCGCGGCTTGCCCACGCTGCATCCGCTGGCGCGCGCCGCCGCGCGTTTGCCCGCAGGCCATCCCGAAGCGTTCCACGAAGGCTTCGCCAATCTTTACCGCGACTTCGCCGAATTGGCCGCCGCGCGCCGGGCGAATACAACCCCTGATCCGCTAGCGACCTGCCTGCCAACGGGCGAAGACGGCGCGCAAGGCTTGGCCTTTTGCGAAGCCTGCGTGGCATCGGCTGAGTCCGGCAAATGGGTGAATTTGGCGCAGCCGTAAATCCTTCTTCCGGCGCGCAAAACTTCCCGTTGCGCGGATCGTCTAAATCGTTTTAGCTGTCCCCCGTTCACACGTCGCCACGCGAAGGTTCCAATCCCGGACCCGATCGTGGCAAGGTGAGATCGTCAGAGGTGGCGCCACGATGCGCCACCCGACGAAACAGGGAGGAAGCATGGCGTCGGTCGAAATCCGCGACGTGCGCAAATCGTTCGGCAGCGTTCCGGTGCTGCACGGCGTAAGCGTCGATATTGCCGACGGCGAATTCGTCGTTCTGGTCGGGCCGTCGGGCTGCGGAAAATCCACCCTGCTGCGCATGCTCGCCGGCCTCGAAAACATCACGGGCGGCGAAATCGCGATCGGCGGGCGCGTGGTCAACAACGTGCAGCCCAAAGATCGCGACATCGCGATGGTGTTCCAGAACTACGCGCTTTATCCGCATATGACCGTGATGCGGAACATGGCGTTCTCGCTGAAACTGGCGGGTGCCCCGCCCGACGTGCTGGACAGCGAGGTCAAAGGCGCCTCGAAAATTCTCGGCCTCGATCAATTGCTCGGGCGCTTTCCGCGCCAGTTGTCGGGCGGCCAGCGCCAGCGCGTGGCGATGGGTCGCGCGATCGTGCGCCATCCGCAGGTCTTCCTGTTCGACGAGCCGCTGTCGAACTTGGACGCCAAACTGCGCGTGGCGATGCGCTCGGAGATCAAGGATCTCCACCAGCGTCTGAACGTCACCACCGTCTACGTCACGCACGATCAGATCGAAGCCATGACCATGGCCGACAAAATCGTCGTCATGCATCAAGGCCGCATCGAACAGATCGGCGCGCCGCTGGAGCTTTACGACCGCCCCGCCAATCTGTTCGTCGCGGGCTTCATCGGCTCGCCGGCGATGAACATGCTGGCCGGCACGATTTCGGGCGGCGCTTTCGTCGATGCGGGCGGCGGGCGTTGGCCTTTGCCGCCGGGACACAAAGCCGCCGAAGGCACATCGGTCGTCTACGGCATCCGGCCCGAGCATCTGATGCTCGACCCCAACGGCATCCAGGCGCGCGTGCATGTGATCGAGCCGACGGGATCGGAAACGCAAGTCATGTTGAAGGTCGCCGAGACCACGGTCATCGGCGCCTTCCGCGAACGCATTTCCGCCAAGCGCGGTGAACCGCTCGGCATCTCGCCCGACATATCGCTGGTCCATCTGTTCGACCGCGAAACGGGCAAGCGCATCTAGGGAGCCTTACGCGAACGCAAATCAACACCGACATAACCAGGCAAAAAGGGGAGACGCGAAATGACGAACATCATCACTCGTCGCAGCATTACCCGCCGCGGCGTTCTCGCAGCCGGTGCCGGTCTCGCGGCCATGTCGGCCGGGGCGCACAAGGCCTTCGCGCAAGCGGGCCGCGTTCAGGCGGCCAATGTGACGCCGCCCAATCTTCCCATCGAAAGCGGCGCCACGTTGCGCATGCTGCGCCCGGTGCGCTTCGTCCAGCCCGATGAAGATGTGTTCCGCGCCAACGCCGCCAAATTCACCGCCAAGACCGGCGTGCAGGTGCGCGTCGATTTCGTCGGCTGGGAGGATATCAACCAGCAGACCGCCGTCACCGCGAATACCGGTGCGGGCCCCGACCTGATCATGGGCTTCTCGGACGCGCCGCACATCTTCGGCTCGAAGCTGATCGACCTGACTGATGTTGCCGAGTATGTCGGCAAGCGCTACGGCGGCTGGCTCGCGATGGCCGAGAAATACGGCAAGAAGAGCGGCTCCAACGATTGGCTCGGCCTGCCCTTCGGCGCCTCGGGCGGCCCGCTCGTCTTCCGCAAATCGGCGGTCAACGCGGCCGGCTTCCAGACCGTGCCGGATGACCATGCGGGCTTCCTCGACCTTTGCAAAAAGCTGAAAGCGGCGGGCAAGCCGTCGGGCTTTGCGCTCGGCAACGCGGTCGGCGACGGCAACTCGTTCTGCAACTGGCTGATCTGGTCGTTCGGCGGCTATCTGGTCGACGAAGGCGGCAAGGTCGCGATCAACAGCAAGGAAACGATCGACGCGCTGAACTATCTGAAGGAGCTGTATCAGACCTTCATTCCCGGCACGACGGCGTGGAACGACATTTCCAACAACCGCGCCTACGCGTCGCAGGAATTGTGGCTCACGGCCAACGGCGTGTCGCTCTACTTCGCGCTGAAGAACGATCCCGCGACCGCGGCGATCGCCGAGGATACGCAGCATCAATTGATGCCGAAGGGCCGTTTGAACCTCTCCGCGATGACGGGCCTCACCCTCAACGCGATGGTGTTCAAGCACTCGAAATTCCCGAACGCGTCCAAAGCGTTCCTGCAATTCATGCTGGAACACGAGCAGCACGAGCCGTGGCTCAACGCCAATCTCGGCTACTGGGCGCATCCGCTCGCGGCCTACGACGCGGCCGCCGTGTGGCAGGGCGATCCGCGCGTGTCGATCTTCCGCGACACGATGCGCTCGCCGTTCTGGAACGGTTACAAAGGCCCGATCACCGAAGCCTCGGGTCAGGCCAACGCCGAATACGTCACGGTGCAGATGTGCGCCGCGGTCGCGTCCGGCCAGTCCACCGCCCAGGAAGCCGTGCAGGAAGCCGAGCGCCGTGCGCGCCGCATCTTCCGTAGCTGACCAAGCCTGACGGGCGGCGCCGGGTCCCCATACCCGGCGCCGCCTTCCCTTTTCAAAAGCGCCCCGACCGGAGACGCGCCGTGGATATGGCCGCCACCCCCACACGCTGGGTCCGCACCAAACGGGAACTGGGCCCGATCGCCCGCTTGTTCGATTGGAAGCCGTTCCTGGTTTTCATCTGCTTGCTGCCGGCGGTCGGCCTGCTGCTGGTGTTCCTCACCTATCCGCTGGGCCTTGGCATCTGGCTCGCCTTCACCGACACCACGATCGGGCGCAGCGGGCGCTGGATCGGGATCGAGAATTTCGAGTTTCTGCTCGAAGATAAGCTTTGGTGGAACGCCGTCTTCTACAGCGTGTTCTACACCGGCGTCGCGACGGTGCTGAAATTCGGCCTGGGCCTGTGGCTCGCTTTGCTGCTCAACAACCATCTGCCGTTCAAAAGCATCCTGCGCGCCATCATCCTGCTGCCCTGGATCGTGCCCACGGTGCTGTCGGCCATCGCCTTCTGGTGGATCTACGATCCGCAATTCTCGATCATTTCCTATCTGCTGATCGAAACGGGCTTGCGCGACACGAACGTGGATTTCATCAACACGCCCTGGTCGGCGCGCTGGTCGCTGATCTTCGCAAATGTGTGGCGCGGCATTCCGTTCGTCGCGATCTCGCTGCTCGCCGGCTTGCAGACCATCTCGCCTTCGCTCTACGAAGCCGCGATGCTCGACGGCACGACCGGCTGGCAGCGGTTCCGCTACATCACCTTCCCGATGCTGCTGCCGATCCTGGCGATCGTCATGACCTTCAGCATCATCTTCACCTTCACCGATTTCCAGCTCGTCTACGCGATCACGCGCGGCGGCCCGATCAACTCGACCCACCTGCTCGCCACCCTCGCCTTCCAGCGCGGCATTCAAGGCGGGCAGTTGGGCGAAGGTGCGGCCATCGCGGTGTCGATGATCCCGTTCCTCGTATTCGCGACGCTGTTCAGCTACTACGCCCTCGCGCGGCGCAAATGGCAGCAGGGAGAAAGCGATGACTGACGCCCGCATCAACGCCGCCGACGATCAAGCGGGCGTCGATCATGCCCTCGCACGCAAGGTTTCGGCCGCCGCCGCGGCCGAGCGTATGGCATGGGACACGCGCTCGCGCCGGATGGTGACGATCTATCTGCCGCTCGCGTGCTTCGTGCTGATCCTGCTGTTCCCGTTCTATTGGATGACGGTGACGGCCTTCAAACCGAACGCCGAGCTCTACAATTACCGGGAAAACAACCCGTTCTGGATCACGTCGCCCACGCTCGATCACATCTATCATCTGCTGTTCAAGACGGCGTACCCGACCTGGCTGTGGACGACGATGATCGTCGCCGTCTGCTCGACCTTCCTGTCGCTGATCGCCTCCACCCTCGCCGCCTACGCGATCCAGCGCTTGCGCTTCAAGGGCAGCCAATATGTCGGTTTGGCGATTTACCTCGCCTATCTCGTGCCGCCGTCGATCCTGTTCATCCCGCTCGCCATGATGGTCAATTGGCTAGGGCTGTTCGACACGTCGCTGGCGCTGATCCTGGTCTATCCGACCTTCCTGATCCCGTTCTGCACCTGGCTGCTGATCGGCTACTTCAAGTCGATTCCGTACGAGCTGGAGGAATGCGCGCTGATCGACGGCGCCACGCGCGTGCAAATCCTGCGCGAGATCACGCTGCCGCTGGCCGTGCCGGGCCTCATCAGTGCTGGCATTTTCAGCTTCACGCTGTCGTGGAACGAGTTCATCTACGCGCTCGCCTTCATCCAATCGAGCGAGAAGAAGACCGTGCCGGTCGCGATCCTGACCGAACTCGTCACCGGCGACGTTTATCAATGGGGGGCGCTGATGGCGGGGTCCCTGCTGGGATCGATCCCGGTCGCGCTGTTCTATTCGCTGTTCGTCGACTACTACGTTTCGTCGCTGACCGGTGCGGTGAAGGAATAATCCTTCGGCCGCACCGGCTTCGCGTTCGAGGTTAGTGGCTTTCGCGCACGATCCGGGCACCCGATTTCCCGACCAGGAAGTCGAGATCGGCCCCGCGATCGGCCTGCTGCACATGATCGACATAGAGCTTGTAGTAACCGCGCTCGCTCGGCGGCGTGGGCGCCGTCCATTCCTTGCGACGCTTTTCAAGCTCGGCATCCGACACGTCGAGATGCAAGCGCCGGCCCGGGATATCCAGCTCGATCATGTCGCCGTCGCGCACCAGCGCGATCGGGCCGCCCGCGGCGGCTTCGGGCGAGGTGTGCAGCACCGTCGTGCCATAGGCCGTGCCCGACATGCGCGCGTCGGAAATGCGGATCATGTCGCGCACGCCCTTTTTCAGGATCTTGGCGGGCAGCGCGAAATTGCCGACTTCCGGGAAGCCCGGATAGCCCTTCGGCCCGCAGCCCTTCAGCACCATGATGCAGTTCTCGTCGACGTCCAGATTGGGATCGTCGATGCGCTTGTCGTAATCCTCGATCGATTCGAACACCACGGCGCGGCCGCGATGCTTGAGAAGATGCGGGGACGCGGCCGACGGCTTCAGCACCGCGCCGTTGGGGGCGAGGTTGCCCTTCACGACGGCGATACCGCCCTGCGGCTTGAACGGCTTGTCGAACGGGAAGATCACGTCCGTGTCCCAGTTCTTCGCCTCGGCGTTGTTCTCGCCGATCGTCTTGCCGGTGACCGTCAGCGCGTCGAGATGCAGCTTGTGCTTGATCTCGGAGATCACGGCCGGAATGCCCCCGGCGTAGTAGAACTCCTCCATCAGATACTTGCCCGACGGCATCAGATTGACGAGGCAAGGCATGTCGCGGCCCAGGCGATCCCAATCGTCGAGCGTCAGATCGACGCCCATGCGGCCCGCCATGGCGAGAAGATGGACGACCGCGTTGGTCGAGCCGCCGATGGCGCCGTTGACCATGATCGCGTTTTCGAACGCCTTCTTGGTCAGCACCTTCGACAGGCGAAGATCCTCCTTCACCATTTCGACGATCCGGCGGCCGGCCATATGCGCGAGCGCGTAGCGGCGTGCGTCGACGCCCGGAATGGCGGCGTTGCTGGGCAATGCGATGCCCAACGCTTCGACCATCGACGCCATGGTCGAGGCGGTGCCCATCGTCATGCAATGGCCGGAGGAGCGCGACATCGCGGCTTCGGCTTGCGACAGGTCGGCCATGGTCATTTCGCCGGTCTTGAGGCGTTCGGTGAACAGCCAAGTATGCGTGCCCGAGCCGACGAGTTCGCCCTTATAGCGGCCGTTGAGCATCGGCCCGCCGGAGACGACCAGCGTGGGGATATCGCAGGACGCCGCCCCCATCACCAGCGACGGCGTGGTTTTGTCGCAACCGGTCAGCAGGATCACGCCGTCCATCGGCTGGCCGCGGATCGATTCCTCGACGTCCATCGAGGCGAGATTGCGATAGAGCATCGCGGTCGGGCGCAGCAGAATTTCCGACAACGACATGACCGGAAATTCCAGCGGGAACCCGCCCATTTCGTAGACGCCGCGTTTCACGTATTCGGCGATTTCGCGGAAATGGCCGTTGCAGGGCGTGAATTCCGACCAGGTATTGCAGATGCCGATGATCGGGCGGCCGTCGAACAGATGGTCGGCGCGGCCCTGGTTTTTCATCCAGGAGCGGCGGCCGAACCCGTCGCGGTCCTGGCGGAACCACGCGTTCGAACGCAGCTTGTAATCTTTCGTGTCGTGACTATCGGCCATCGTCTCGCTCCCTAAACATTGCAGGATTTCCCGCACTTCGCCCGCAGTGTGCCCGGCGGACTGCCCTTGCGCAACCGAAGCGATTGACCCATCTCAATGCGGTAGCGGTAACGCAAGGCGATCCTGCGCCCTCGAACCATGGAGTGCGGAATGACCGACGCAACCGACACCGGCGACAAGCCCAAATCGCTGATCGAACTCGACCGTTTCGTGCAGGCGAACATCGCCGGCGCGACGATGGGGGTTTCGCCCGCGGCGCTGGGCTTGGCGTTCGCCGATTGGGGGCTGCATCTGCTCGGATCGCCGGGCACGCAGTTGCATCTTCTGCAGAAGACGCAGCGCAAGCTCGCAAGCCTCGGCTCGCTGCTCGCCTACGACAATCCCTGGTCGCCCGCCCCGCCGGTGATCGAGCCGCTGCCCGGCGATTCGCGCTTCCGCGACGAAGCGTGGCGGCGCTGGCCGTTCGATATCTATCACCAGGCCTTTCTGCTGGCCCAGCAATGGATGCATGTGGCGACCGACCATGTGCCGGGCGCCAACCGGCATAGCCTGGACGTCGTGAACTTCACCACGCGCCAGATGCTGGACGTGTTCTCGCCGTCGAATTTCGTCGCGACGAATCCCGAAGTGCTGGCCGAGACGATCCGCACCGGCGGCTACAATTTCCTGCGCGGCTTCGCCAATCTGCAGCGCGACATGGCGGCCGCCTTCGCCGGCAAGCCCGCACCCAGCGACGATTTCGTGCCCGGCCGCAACGTCGCCGTCACGCCGGGCAAGGTCGTGTTCAAAAACCGGCTGATCGAGTTGATCCGCTACGACCCGGTCACGCCCGAGGTGAACGAAGCGCCGTTGCTGATCGTGCCGGCGTGGATCATGAAATATTACATTCTGGATCTCTCGCCGGAAAACTCGCTGATCCGCAATCTGGTCGCGCAAGGCCGCACGGTCTTCGCCATTTCCTGGCACAATCCGGACGAAAGCGACCGCGATCTGTCGATGGAGGATTACCGGCGCCTGGGCGTCATGGCCGCCCTCGACGCGATTTCGGAAATCTGCCCGAATGCGCCGATCGACGCGCTCGGCTATTGCTTGGGCGGCACGCTGCTCGCCATCGTCGCCGCCGCGATGGCGCGCGATGGCGACAAGCGGTTGCGTTCGATGATTCTGCTCGCGGCGCAAGTCGACTTCTCGGAGCCGGGCGAGCTGTCGCTGTTCATCGACGACAGCGAAGTGAACTTCATCGAATCGATGATGTGGCGCCACGGCTATCTCGACACGCGCCAGATGGCGGGCGCTTTCCAGCTTTTGCGGTCCAACGATCTGATCTGGTCGCGTATGGTGCGCGCCTATCTGCTGGGCGAAGATACCGCACCCTCCGATTTGATGGCCTGGAACGCGGATGCGACGCGCATGCCCTACCGCATGCATGCGGAGTATCTGCGCAAGCTGTTCCTGGGCAACGATCTATCGGGCGGGCGCTTCCTGGTCGACGGGCGGCCGGTGGCGCTGTCGGATATCGCGATCCCGATTTTCGCCGTCGGCACCGAACGCGATCACGTGGCGCCGTGGCGATCGGCCTACAAGATTGGGCTGTTCGCGTCGTCGGAAGTGACCTTCGCGTTGACCAGCGGCGGCCACAATGTGGGGATCGTCAATCCGCCGGGCGTGCCCAAGCGGCACTACCGAATCGGCGCGCTGCATGCGGGCGCGCCGTTCATCGATCCCGACACATGGCTTGCCGCCGCCGAACAACGCGACGGTTCGTGGTGGACCGCACTGGACGAATGGCTGGACGCGCGCGGTGGCGCCAAAGTGCCGCCGCCCGCCCCGTCGAAGGGCTTGGCAGCGGCACCCGGTGCCTATGTGTTCGAGACTTAGCCGGCGGCTTTCAGCGCCTTGTCGAGATCGGCGAGGATATCGTCGATATGCTCGAGGCCGATCGACAGGCGCACATAGCCCGGCGTCACGCCGGCGGCCTTCTGTTCTTCGGCATTCAACTGCGAATGCGTGGTCGTCGCCGGATGGATGGCAAGGCTACGCGCGTCGCCGATATTGGCGACGTGATAAAACAGCTCCAGCGCGTCGATGAAGCGCCGCCCGGCATCGCGCCCGCCCTTCAGTTCGAAGCCGACCAAGCCGCCATAGCCGCCCTTGAGGTACTTGTCGGCCCGCGCGCGCGACGCCCCGGTCTGCGCCGACGGATGAATGACCTTCGTCACCTCCGCGCGCTTGGCCAGGAAATCGGCCACGCGCTGCGCGTTCTGCGCATGACGTTCGATGCGCAAGGGCAGCGTTTCGATGCCTTGCAACAGCTGGAACGCGTTGAACGGCGAGAGTGCCGAGCCCAGATCGCGCAGCAGCGTCGTGCGCGCCTTGATGATATAGGCGATGGGACCCAGCGGCTTCACCGCCTCGACCCACACGGCGCCATGATAGCTGGCGTCGGGCGTGTTGAGGGCGGGCTGGCGCTCGGGGAATTTCGCCCAATCGAAATTGCCGCCGTCGACGATCACGCCGCCGATCGACGTGCCGTGGCCGCCGAGATATTTGGTCGACGAATAGACGACGACCGCGGCACCATGATCGAAGGGCCGCGCCAGCAGCGGGGCCGCCGTGTTGTCGACGATCAGCGGAATGCCGAATTCGCGGCCGATCGCCGCGACTTCCGCGATCGGGAACACGGCGAGCTTCGGGTTCGGCAGCGTTTCCGCGTAATAGGCGCGCGTGCGCGCATCGGTCGCGCGGCGGAAGGCTTCCGGATCGGCCGGGTCGACGAAGCGCACTTCGATACCCTGATCCTTCAGCGTATTCGCGAACAGATTCCACGTGCCGCCGTAAAGATCGGTGGAACTCACGACGTTGTCGCCGACGCGCGCGAGATTCTGGATCGCGAAAGCCGACGCGGCTTGGCCCGACGCCAGCGCCAAGGCGGCGACGCCGCCTTCGAGGGCGGCGACGCGCTTCTCCAGCACGTCGGTCGTGGGATTGCCCAAGCGCGTATAGATGTTGCCGAGTTCCTTCAGCGCGAACAGATTCTCGGCGTGCTGCGTGTCGCGGAATTGATAGGAAGTCGTCTGATAGATCGGCACGGCCACCGCGCCGGTCGCGGGATCGGCGCGCCAGCCTGCATGCAGGGCCAAGGTCTCGGGATTGGGTTTCTTGCCGGTCATATCGCGTCTCCTCCGTATTGCCGCGCAAATACGCGCAGGCGTTTGTCGCCTGTGGCATACAATGCCGCAATTCGGAAATCCTCAAGCAGGATGTGAGGGGCGCTTAACGCCTTACCAATGACGGCCGTGGTGTCGATGGTAATGGCGGCGCGGGCCGGGTCCGACGCGCACGACAATGCTAGGGTAATAAGGCCGCGAATAGTAATAGCCCGGCGGAAAATACGCGGGACGATAGCTGTAGATCACCGGCGGCGGCGGGGCCGGAATATAGACCGGTGCCGGTGCGGGCACATAGCGTGGTGCCGGCAACGGTTCGGCGACGGTCGACGCGCGCTGCAAACGCCACGACCCGTCGGGATTGCGGCACGCCGTGCCCCAGGCCTGTTCCTGGCGCCCGCCGATGACGATGCTTTGCTGGAATTCGCGGCAGATTTCACCGGCCGCATTCTGGAACGCGGGCTGTGGCACGAAAGTGCCGGCGCGGCCATCGGGATCGTCCCAGCGCACGACCGTGCCGGAGCGTGCGCTTTCAAGCGCTTGCTGGCCGACGGGATCGAGATATTGGGCGTGCGCGCAGCCCGCCATCAGCACGAGTGCCGCAAATGTGACGAAAGGCTTCATGGGCGTTCTCCGGCGAAGCTCGATGCCGGAGAACGCCCGTGCGCCGAGCCCTATTCCGCCGCCCGCTGCGCGGGTAACACGCCCCAGGATTGGAGGATGCCGGAAAGTTTTGCGCGGTCGTCGGCGTCGAGCGCCACGAGGCCCGGCAAGCGCACGGGACCGACCGGATAGCCGATCTGCATCATCGCTTCCTTGACCACGGTGACGTTGGCGCCGTTCTGGAACTTCGTGCGCATCGTTTCGAACGCCGCGATGGTGGTGACGAGCTCGCGCACCTTGGCAAAGTCGCCCGATTCAAGCGCCGCGTGGATCGCCAGCGAACGCTTGGGATCGACATTGACGAGGCCCGAGGTAAAGCCGCGCGCCCCCGCCGCATAGAACGGGGCCGCCCAACCTTCGGCGAGACCGCAAACCCACAGCGCCGTATTGGCGCCGCTTTCGCGCACGACCTCGGCCAACAGCATCATGTTCGGCGTGGCGAATTTCACCGCGACGACATTGGGATGGTTGGCGATGCCGAGCAGATCGGCGCGGCCCATCGCATCCGAGCGCACATAGGCGACCAGCGGCAGATCCACGCCATCGGCGATCGCTTTGAAATAGGCGGCCTGCGCTTGGGGTGCCGCGAACGGATCGAGCGGCTGATGCGCCATCA
>JAIUNH010000005.1 GCA_020161965.1 Pseudomonadota bacterium | reverse complement strand
CGTGCCGGTGGGCTCGAAGGGCGGATTCTTCGTGAAGCGCCCGCCCGCACCCGAAGCGGGGCGCGAGGCGTTCCAGGCCGAAGGCATCGCCTGCTACCAGATCATGATGCGCGGGCTGCTCGACATCACCGACAATCTGACGCCGACAGGCGTGGTGCCGCCCAAGAACGTCGTGCGCCATGACGGCGACGATCCCTATCTCGTCGTCGCCGCCGACAAGGGCACGGCCACGTTCTCCGACATCGCCAACGCAATCTCGGTCGAATACGGGCATTGGCTGGGCGATGCGTTCGCGTCGGGCGGCTCGGCCGGTTACGACCATAAGGGCATGGGCATCACCGCGCGTGGTGCTTGGGAGGCCGTGAAACGCCATTTCCGCGAACTTGGCCACGATACGCAAACGCAGGATTTCACGGTTGTCGGCGTGGGCGATATGTCGGGCGACGTGTTCGGCAACGGCATGCTGCGCTCGCCGCATATCAAGCTCGTCGCCGCCTTCGACCATCGCCATATCTTCATCGATCCCGAACCCGACGCGACGAAGTCCTTCGCCGAGCGCGAACGGATGTTCAAACTGCCGCGCTCGTCCTGGGCCGATTACGACACGAAGCTGATCTCGGCCGGAGGCGGCGTGTTCGATCGCAAGGCCAAATCGATCAAGCTCTCGCCGCAGATCAAGGCGTTGTTCGGCATGCTCGCCGATTCCGTCACGCCGTTCGAGTTGATGAAAACGATTCTAAAAGCGCCGGTCGATCTGCTCTGGTTCGGCGGCATCGGCAATTACGTGAAGGCGAAGGACGAGACCAACGCCGATGCGGGCGACCGCGCCAACGACGCGCTCCGCATCGATGGTGCCGATGTCCGCGCGCGCGTGGTGGGCGAGGGCGCCAATCTCGGCTGCACGCAGCGCGGGCGCATCGAATACGCGCTGGCAGGCGGGCGCATCAACACCGACGCGATCGACAATTCGGCGGGCGTCGACACGTCCGACCACGAGGTCAATATCAAGGTCCTGCTGGGGGATGTGATCGCGCGCGGCGACATGACCTTGAAGCAGCGTGACACGTTGCTCGCCGAAATGACCGACGATGTCGGCGACGCGGTGCTGCGCAACAATTATCTGCAGACCCAGGCGTTGAGCGTTGCCGAACTCGAAGGGATCGGCGGTATCGATCGGGCGATGCGGTTGATGCGCGCCCTCGAAAAGACCGGGCGCCTGCATCGCGGCATCGAATTCCTGCCCGAGGACGAAGCCTTGATCGCGCGCGCGGCGGGCGGCAAGGGTTTGACGCGGCCCGAACTCGCCGTCGTCATGGCCTATGCCAAGATGTCGCTGTACGACGAATTGCTGGCGAGCGACCTGCCCGACGATCCCTTCCTTGCCGAGGATCTGGTCAAGTATTTCCCCCGGCCTTTGCGCAAGAACCATCATCCCGCGATTCTGCGCCATCAATTGCGGCGCGAGATCATCGCCACCGTGGCGACCAACTCGATCGTCAATCGCGCGGGCTTCGCCTTCGTGCCCGACCTCGCGGAACGCACGGGGCTCAACGTCGCGGAAGTGTCGCGCGCTTATCTCGTGGCGCGCCAAGTCTTCGGCTTGCGCGAATTCTGGGGTGCGGTCGAAACGCTCGACAACCAAGTACCGGCCGATGTGCAGCTCGCCATGTTGCGCAGTTCGGTCGCGTTGCTGGAACGCGCAACCTTGTGGCTGCTGCGCCATTTGCCCGCCCCCATCGATATCGCCGCGGGTGTTGCGGCGTTTGCGCCGGGTATGTCGGCGTTGGGCCACGATCTCGAACCCGTGCTTGATCCCACCCGCCAAGCGGCCTTTTCCGCGCGCGCCAAGGCGTTCACGGATAAGGGCGTACCGGAAGAACTCGCGCGCCGCGCGGCGGCCCTCGACGATCTCCAAGCCGGGCTCGATCTTGTGCGCATCGCCCAAGGGGCGAATTCCGATATCGTCCATGTGGCGATGGAGTATTTCGCTGCGGGTGCGCGGCTTGGCTTCGATTGGTTGCAGGATGTCGCGGCACGCGTCCCCGCCGCCGATCCGCTGGCCAAGCGCGCGGTCGCCGCGGCGATCGACGATCTTTACGCGCTGCAGGCCGAAATCGCGACCTGGTCGCTGGCCGAAGGCGGCGCCGAAGCCTGGCTTGCCGCGCGCCAAGGTGCGTTGACGCGCTGGGAAGCGCTGGCGGGTGAATTGCGCGCAAGCGGAGCAGCGAGCCTCGCCGCGTTGACGGTCGCGGGCCGCGAGTTGCGCGCCCTCGTGCAAGGGTGAACGCGCTGGACCGTAAAGCCGTCGCCGCTTGGTGCTTCTACGATTGGGCGAACTCGGCCTTTCCGGCCGTGATCACCACGTTCGTGTTCGCGACCTATTTCACGCAAGCCGTGGCGCCCGATCCGGTTTCGGGCACGGCGATGTGGGGCCATGCGACCTCGATCGCGGGTCTGTGCATCGCGTTGTTGGCGCCATTGCTCGGTCCGGTGGCCGATCACACCGGAAGGCAGAAGCCGTTCCTCGCCGCGTTCTCCGGCATCGCCATCGCGGCCTGTGCCGCCTTGTGGTTCGTGCGCCCATCGCCCGATTCCATTGCGCTGGCGTTGATCGCCTTCGCGGTCGCCACCGTGGCGTTCGAAGTCGCGGCCGTGTTCTACAACGCGCTGCTGCCGAAGATCGCACCCGCCGGCAAGCTCGGCCGCGTTTCGGGCTGGGGCTGGGGGCTTGGTTATCTCGGCGGCATCGTGTGCTTGGCGGTGCTGCTCGTCGGCTTCGTGCAAAACCAAACGCCGTGGTTGGGCCTGTCGCGCGACGGGGCCGAGCATGTGCGTATCGTCGGCCCGTTCACGGCGCTGTGGTGGTTCGTCTTCGCGATCCCGATTTTCCTGTTCGTGCGCGAAGATCACGCCGGCATTCGCTTCGGCGATGCATTCGCCAAGGGCCTTGCCGATCTCAAAGCCACGCTCGGTTTCTTGCGCGCGCGGCCGGATATCGGCTGGTTCCTCGCCGCGAACATGATCTACACCGACGGCCTGACCACGTTGTTCGCCTTCGGCGCGATCTATGCCGCCGGCACGTTCGGCATGGAATTGTCGGAAGTGATCGTGTTCGGCATCGCGCTCAATCTCAGCGCGGGGCTCGGCGCCTTTGCCTTCGCCTGGATCGACGACAAGATCGGCTCCAAGCGCACCATCGCGATCGGGCTCGTGTGCCTCACCGCGATCGGCGCGGCTTTGCTGCTGATCGAATCGAAGACGTTGTTCTGGATTCTGGGTGTGGCGATCGGCCCGTTCTTCGGCCCCGTGCAGGCCGCGAGCCGCTCGCTCGCCGCACGGCTCGCACCGCCCGAACATCGCGCCCAGGTCTTCGGCTTGTTCGCGCTCTCGGGCCGCATCACGGCGTTCATGGGTCCGGCGATCCTGGGCTTCGTGACACTCGCCTTTGAATCCCAGCGCGCCGGCATGGCGACGATCCTGCCTTTCTTCCTGTTGGGCTTGCTTCTATTGTGGCGCCGCGTTCCGTAACTTTACGTGTAATACGCAGGCGTAGTATATTCCTACCATGACCGATCCCGTTTCCGTCCGCCTCGACGATGATACGCGCCGCACGCTCGCGACCGCCGCGAAGTCGCGGGGTGTCGGGCTTTCGACGTACTTGCGCGATTTGGCGGCCGATGAAGCGCGCCGTCTACGCAAGGCGCGCATCCGTGCCCGTAGCCGGGATATCGCTGCCCATATCGAACGCGATCCGTCGGCGCGCGCATTCAACGCCGATTGGACCAAGCCAGCCGCCATTGGCGGCAAGAAATGAAGCTTTCTGCCGGGCAGGTCGTGATCGTCGATTGGCGCGACGCGCTTCCCAAGGAACCCAACAAGCGCCGGCCGGCGATCGTCGTCGAAGATACCGATCTATTTGATCCGGCGTATCCGAATGCGATCTTGGTGCCGTTGAGTGACGACGCCGAATTGGCGCTTGGCGATCTGTCCTTGGCGCTGATACCAAATAGCCGCAACGGTCTTAAGAAAGAATCCTACGCTTTGGCGCATCACGTAACGACGGTCTCGAAGCGCCGAATCACCGTGACCGAGTTCCATGTCACGACCAAGGAACTCGCCGAGATTCGCGCGCGAATCGCGTTTGCGGTCGGCTTGGATATCCCCCGATGACCCAAACAACCTGTCGAATCTGCGGCGGTGCGCCCAAATCGCATCATGTCGCGCGCGAGATGATGTACGGCTCGCGCGAAAAATTCGGGTATTTCATCTGCGCCGATTGCGGCTGTTTGCAGATCGACGAGGTGCCCGCCGATCTCGCGCGCCATTATCCGAAGGCCTATTACAGCCTCGTTTCCGGCCTGCCTAAAACGCCGTCCTGGAAGCGGCGCCTCGCCGCCGCGTGGGAATACGATCGGTCGGGCGGCTTGCTCGGTTGGGCGATGCACAAGCTCAAGCCCAATCCGGAAATCCGTGCGTTGGGCGAGCTTGGCATTCTCAAAGCCGATTCGATTCTCGATGTCGGCTGCGGCAATGGTGCTCGTGTGGCGCGCCTTGCGCAGCTCGGCTTCAAATCGGCCGAGGGGATCGACGCGCATCTCGACGATGCGGTCGAGCTGGGCGGACGTGTCATCGCGCGCCGCGCCACGCTCGATGCCGTCGACGGCAGATATCGACTGGTGATGTTCCATCACAGTTTCGAGCATCTGCCCGATCAACAGGCCGCGATGCGTGATGCGCGCCGCTTGGTGCGCGACGACGGATTCGTGATGCTGCGCATTCCGACCTGCGATTCGGTGGCGTGGGAGATTTACGGCACGGATTGGGTTCAGCTCGATCCGCCGCGCCATCTCTATCTCCACAGCCGCGAATCGATCCGGCGCTTGGCCGAAGCGAACGGCCTGCGCCTCGTGTCGATCGAGGACGATTCGGACGGGTTCCAATTCTGGGGATCGGAGCAGTACAAGCGCGGCATCCCCGCCAACGACAAAAGCGGTCACTCCAAAAAGAACCCGATGTTCAAGCTCGCGGAACTCGTCGAATTCGAAACGCGGGCGCGCAAACTCAACGCCGAAGGCAAGGGCGACCAGTTCCGCGTTGTCTTCGCGCCTATCGTTTGACGCGTAAGCGTATGATCGACCGCCTTTTTTCCGATGTGGTGCGAATCGCCGCACCCGACTAGGATGCGCGCTTTCGCAACGCGAAATCGACGGACAATGGCGCCCCAATCCGGCCTGCACGAAAGCTTCGAGCGCGAGGAAGAGAATCTCGGGTCCAGCGACCGGAGCTTCGGCTTCGTGTTCACCGGCTTCTTCTCGATCGTCGGCGCGATCAAGTGGTGGATCGACAATCCGCTTTATGTGTGGTGGTTCGCCGCCGCGGCGATCGTGCTGGTCGTCGCGCTGACCGTGCCGCGCGCTTTGGCGCCGTTCAATCGTGCCTGGATGAAGCTGGCGCTGCTGCTCTACAAAATCATGAACCCGTTGACGATGGGTTTGCTGTTCTTCCTGGTGATGACGCCGATGGGCGTCGTCATGCGCGCTTTCGGCAAGGATTTCCTGCGCCGCAAGCGCGAGCCCGGCGCCGCGAGCTATTGGATCGCGCGCGAACCGCCGGGACCCGCCCCCGATTCGATGAAAAACCAGTTCTAGGATTCGCCCGATGTTGTCTCTCGCCCGCGAACTCTGGCAGTTCATGAAGGTGCGCAAGAAATTCTGGCTGCTGCCCATCATCGTGATGATGGGGCTGTTCGGCGGCTTGATCGTGCTGACCAAGGGCAGTGCTATCGCGCCCTTCATCTACACGCTGTTCTGATCCGCATGCGCATTCTCGGCCTTTCCGCGTTCTACCACGACAGCGCTGCCGCCCTCGTCGAGGACGGGCGCATCGTCGCGGCCGCGCAGGAGGAACGCTTCACGCGCAAGAAGCACGATTCGCGCTATCCGATTAACGCGATCAAATACTGCTTGGCCGAAGCGGGCGTGGGTCTCGGCGACATCGACCATGTCGTGTTCTACGACAAGCCGTTCCTCAAATTCGAACGCTTGCTCGAAACCTATCTCGCCTTCGCACCGCGCGGCTTCACGTCCTTCCGCATGGCGATCCCGCTATGGCTGAAGGAAAAGCTGTTCCAGAAAAAGCTGCTGACCGACGAGCTGATGGCCGTCGAGCCCGGCTTCGATTGGGAACAGCGTTTGCTGTTCGCCGAGCACCATCAAAGCCATGCGGCGTCGGCGTTCTATCCGTCGCCGTTCGACGAAGCGCTGATCCTGACCATGGACGGCGTGGGCGAATGGGCCACGACGTCGGTCGGCATCGGGCGCGGCAATGCGCTCGAGATGGTGAAGGAAATCCACTTCCCCCATTCGCTCGGCCTGCTTTACTCGGCGATGACCTATTACACCGGGTTCAAAGTGAACTCGGGCGAATACAAGGTCATGGGTCTCGCTCCCTATGGCGAACCCAAATACGCCAAGACGATGTTCGACCATCTGATCGACGTGAAGGACGACGGTTCGTTCCGCCTCGATCTCGATTATTTCGACTATTGCACTGGCCTCACCATGACCAACGCGAAATTCGACGCGTTGTTCGGCGGGCCGCCGCGCAAGCCCGAACAGCGCCTCGAACAGAAGCATATGGACCTCGCCGCATCGGTGCAGGCCGTGCTGGAAGAAGTCGTGCTGAAGCTGACGCGCTCGCTGCGTCGCGAACACGGTGTCGAGAATCTCTGCCTTGCCGGCGGCGTGGCGCTCAATTGCGTCGCCAACGGCAAAATCCTGCGCGATGGTAATTGGAAGAATATCTGGATCCAGCCGGCGGCCGGCGATGCGGGCGGTGCTTTGGGCGCGGCTCTCGCGGGCTATCATCTGCACAAGGGCGGCCCGCGCGGCGCAATGACGAAGTCCGGCGACCGCATGGCGGGTTCGTATCTGGGGCCCGAGTTCAAGCAAGCCGATATCGAAAAGCGCCTGACCGAAGCGGGCGCCAAATTCGAAGTGCTGAGCGAGGATCAGCTGATCGCGCGCGCGTCGGAAGATCTCGCATCCGGATTGGCGCTGGGCTGGTTCCAGGGCCGTATGGAATTCGGGCCGCGTGCGCTGGGCGGGCGTTCGATCCTGGGCGATGCGCGCAGCCCCGCGATGCAAAAGCAGCTCAATCTCAAGGTCAAATATCGCGAAAGCTTCCGTCCCTTCGCACCTTCGGTCTTGCGCGAAGACGTGGCCGAGTGGTTCGAGCTCGACGGCGATTCGCCGTACATGTTGCTCGTCGCCGACGTGAAGAAGGAACGCCGCCGCGCGATGACGGAGGCGGAGAACGCGCTGTTCGGCATCGACAAGCTGAACGTGCCGCGCTCCGACATTCCCGCCGTCACGCATGTCGATTATTCGGCGCGCATCCAGACCGTCCACGCGGACACCAATCCGCGCTATCACGCGCTGATTTCGGCGTTCAAAGCGCGCACCGGCTGCCCGGTGATCGTCAACACCAGCTTCAACGTGCGCGGCGAGCCGATCGTCGGCAGCCCGGAAGACGCGTTTCGCTGCTTCATGGGCTCAGAAATCGAGCGCTTGGCCGTCGGGAATTGCTATCTGGTGAAGGACCGCCAGGATCCGGCGCTGAAGATCGACTACAAGGACGCGTTCGAGCTCGATTAGTTTTTGAGTGCGGCGTCGACGACCGGCGCCAAGCATTCCGCCCATAGCGCATGGCGTGCGGCCGTCGGGTGGCCCCAACCGCCGACGCGAAGCTTCGGGTCGGTTTCGAACTCCGGCTTGCGGCAATCCGCGATGACGAATTTTTCCTTCGCCAGATAAGGCGGCAGGAAATCGGGCGCGTCGGCCAATAGCATCACAATGAATTTCGCGCGTTGCGATTCGGCCGTGGTTTTCATCCGCGCGAGCAAAGCTTCGAGGACCGGCTGGCGCTGATCCTGGCGCCCGCGGAATTCGAGCCGCAGCCACGCACGATGCGCCTCGGTCAACACGACCGACGATGTTTCGAGCGGCCAGGGCAGCACCGATCCGCCTTGATGGAAGCGCAGCGCGCCATTCTCGATCGTTGCATGCGGGGGCACCATGTTATGGCCGTCGCCGTCGCGTAACGACCGTACCCAGCCCAGATGCGCGACGTTGCGGTATTGGTGATCGCCATAGAAACCGTAGATGAACAGGGCTGGCGGATCGTTGCGACGCGCTTCCATGCGCAGCAGCGATTGATAGGTGCCGTAGCCGCCCACGCCCAAATTGACGACCGATAGATCGGGCCGCGTTTCGGCTAGACGCCAAGCGAAATTCTCGTCGTCGGCGACGGCGTAACCTTGGGTGATCGAATCGCCGACGATATCGATCCGCGGCGTGCCGGGCTTATGCGGCGGCATCGCGCGCAGACCGTTCGCGTCGAAATTCATCGGCGTGTTGCCGGGTTCCGCCGACAGGAAACGGCCGGGTTTGTTGATCCAGCCAAGTGCCGGATCGGGCTGCGACCAGCGGAATTCCTCAGCGCTCGGCGTGGCGGGCGCGTAAGGGATATAGCTCAAAATACGCGCGGCCCCTTCGCCCAGGCCCAGGGCGAAGATCAGTGAAACGACGATGAGGACGGCGTTGCCGACCACGTCTTAGTGCCGGAAATGCCGCATGCCGGTGAACACCATGGCGAGGTTCTTCTCGTCGGCCGCGGCGATCACTTCATTGTCGCGCATCGAGCCACCGGGCTGGATCACGGCCGTGGCGCCGGCATCGGCGGCGGCAAGCAAGCCGTCGGCGAAGGGGAAGAACGCGTCGGACGCGACGACCGAGCCCACGCAACGGCTCTGCGCTTCGCCCGCCGCCTTCGCGGCTTCGGCGGCTTTCCACGCGGCGATGCGCGAGGAATCCACGCGGCTCATCTGGCCCGCACCCACGCCGACCGTGGCACCGTCCTTCACATAGACGATGGCGTTCGACTTCACGTGCTTGGCCACGCGGAAGGCGAACAGCAGATCGTCGAGTTCGGCGGCTGTCGGGGCACGCTTGGTGACGACTTTCAAATCGGCCTTGGCGATGCGGCCCGAATCGCGGCTTTGCGCCAGGAACCCGCCCGACAGCGTTTTGATCGTCATGCCCTTGGCAGCCGGGTCGGGCAGGCCGCCGGTCAGCAGCAGACGGAGATTCTTTTTGGCCGCCAGGATTTCCAGCGCTTTGGCGTCGGCATCGGGGGCGACGATCACCTCGACGAAGATCTTCGCGATCTCGGCGGCCGAAGCCGCGTCGAGCGTGCGGTTGAATGCGACGATCCCACCGAAAGCGGAAACCGGATCGCAGGCCAGCGCCTTCAAATACGCCGCGTGCGGAGTTGCCCCCAGCGCCACGCCGCACGGGTTGGCGTGTTTGACGATCACGCAGGCCGGCGTGTCGAGCTCGGCCACCGCTTCGAACGCGGCATCGGTGTCGTTGAGATTATTGTAGGAAAGTTCCTTGCCCTGGATCTGCCGCGCCGTGGCGATGCCGGGGCGGTTCGTGCCATCGACATAGAACGCGGCGGCCTGGTGCGGATTCTCGCCGTAACGCAGCGCTTGTTTAAGACTGCCGGCGAGGCTGACGCGCGGTGGAAATTCTTGGTTCAATTGCCCCGCGAACCAGCCGGAGATCGCGGAATCATAGGCGGCGGTGCGCGCATAGGCAGCCGCGGCGTAGCGCTTGCGAAGATCGAGATCGGTGGCGCCACCGGTCGTGTCCATCGCGGTGACGAGATCGGCGTACTGCGCAGCCTCGACGACCACGACGACCGATTCGTGGTTCTTCGCGGCCGAGCGGATCATCGCCGGGCCGCCGATGTCGATATTCTCGACGCAATCGTCGTAATCGGCACCCTTCGCGACCGTCGCCTCGAACGGGTAAAGATTGACCACGACCAGATCGATGGGCGCGATTCTGTGCGTTTCCATCGCCGCGACGTGATCGGCGACGGTCCGGCGCGCCAGAATGCCGCCATGGATGGTCGGGTGCAGCGTCTTGACGCGGCCGTCCATCATCTCGGGGAAGCCTGTATGAGCACCCACTTCCTTCACCGTCAGGCCGGCATCGGCCAGCGCCTTGGCCGTGCCGCCGGTCGACAGCAATTCGACCCCGTGGCGGGAAAGCGCCTTGGCGAAATCGATCAACCCGGTCTTGTCGGAGACCGAAAGAATGGCGCGGCGGATTTTGACGGTGGTCATGCGCGAACTCCCCTTCGGGAACGCGTCTAGCACCCGTCGCGATTCGGCGCCAGTGTCGCACCCAGAGCGGCAACTATCCACAGGGTCCCCATCCACCAACCCTGCCAGATGCCATAGCCCACATTGGCAACAACGAACGCCGCGACGAGCGATCCCACAAGTGCCGCGCGTGCCACCGCGCTACCCCGAACGCGCCGCGCCAACGCCAACGTCAGTGCCGCTGCGCCAAAGGCACCGACGACGCCCAGCTCAAGCCATAGCTGAAGCGGCGCGTTATGCGGATGCAACGGCATCAGCTCGGCGCCGGGCAAAAATTGGGTCTTGGCGCCCGGGATGGCGCGCGAGGCATGCATACCCCAGCCGAAGATCGGCTTCTCGAAAATTCGCTCGGCGGCAAAGCTCCAGATCGCCGAGCGATGATAGACCGATGAACTCAAATCTTGCCGTCCGGCTAGTTCGTCGAAGATCGGCAAATTGGCGATGAAGGGAGCCAGTAATACCGCCGCCGCCGATGCCAACCCGACGAGACGATTTCCCCGCCGCCGATCACGCAGATTTCATCCACGCTGCTCATGCAGCGGCCACGGACACGTGCGAGCGACAGCGCCTCATCCAGCGAATGCACGATCTCGGCGCCCTCGGCCCGAAATGCCTTGTCGCGCGTCACCACGATGTTGAGCCTGCCTGGAAGCGGACGCTTGGGGAAGGTCTCCCAGGTCTTTCGCCCCATGACCACCGGCTTGCCCATCGTTTCGGCCTTGAAGCGTTTCAGGTCGGTGGAGAGCCGCCACGGCAGTCCGCCGTCGCGACCGATCACGCCATTGGCCGCGATTGCGACGTGGATCACGATCTTCAAGACCGGCGCCTCATCTATTTCGCCGGCCTCTTCGCTTTCGCCTCAAAGGTCCGCGAAGCCCCCTCCAGCCTGCGCGCAGGCGCCTTGGCCGCCATCGGTTCGACTTCGTCCCAGCCCTTCAGGATCGAGATGTCACCATCGATGCGGCCGAGGCGGACGATCCCGTTGTAGCGGCCGACGTCGGTGTAGTACAACACCACAACGCCATCCGGCGCGTAGTAGCCGATCGTTCCGGCCGGTGCGCTCTCTCCATCAGGCATGCCCTCCATCGTGAGCGGCCGAGGTGGTTCGGCCGTCACTTCCTGACCGCCGAAGTCGGCGATGGCGAGTTTCACGGCCTCGACGACTTCGGAACCGCCGAGCGCCGAGAACGAGCTGCTTTGATCGTTGAGAACGCCGATCTTGACCTGCCCGTCCTGCGCCGATGCGGGCAGCAGACTGCTGAGCAGGATGGCGGCAGTCGCCAGCAGAACCTTCTTCATGTGCATACTCCCTTCACGCGCGACAGGTCGCGGGCGCGCCGTTTTTCTTGGTTCACAACCTGACAGAGAGGCGCGCGGCAACATCGTCCGAAGGGACTAACGAGAATCCGGGGGATCGCGCTCATCCGGCCGCGCGGTCGTCCTATCGGACGATGCCGACGGCGCGGGCGCGTGGATGCTGGCGCCATAAACGCAGGGGAGAAGCGCATGAACTATTGTTCGAAAACGATTCTGTTGGGGCGCGCCAGCATCGGCCTGCTGGCCGCCGCGATCATCGGCCTTTCCGCTTCCTCCGCCTCGGCGCAGGAGACGACCAAGATGGGCGGCATCATGTCGATGACCGGCGGCGGCGCCGCGATCGGGACCACCGCCGAAGCCGGATGGCGCCTGGCTGTCGAGGAGATCAACGCGGCGGGCGGCATCCTCGGCAAGAAGGTCGAGCTGGTGATGGCCGATACGCAGACCGACCCGACCCATGCCGTCAGCGAAGCGCGGCGCCTGCTGGAAAATCAGGGCATCAAACTGCTCGTCGGCCCCGCGACCAGCCAGGAAGCCGTGCCGATCATCGGCGTCGCAAAGGAAAAGAAGGTCGCCCAGGTTTCAACCGCGGCCTCGACCGCGATCACGCCGGAGGTGGGGCCGTATCATTTCTCCGATTCAGTGACCGGCCTCAACCAGATGAAGCCGAACATCGACTATGCGATCGATGTCCTCAAGCTCACCAAACTGGCGCTGATCTCCGATAACGGAGGCATGTCGAAGGCGGCCGTCGCCGAAATCATCGACTATATGAAGACCCGGGGCGTGACGCCGGTGATCGTGCAGGAATTTCCGTTCAAGACCGGAGATATGACGCCCCAACTCTTCTCGATGCGCAGCGCGGGCGCGCAGGCGATCTTGTTCATCAACTCGCTCGGCGACGACACGCGCAAACTGCTCGAAAACCGCGCCGACATCGGCTGGAACGTGCCTGTTCTGGCCAGCCAGACGACGACGAACTATGCCGTCGGCATCGCAAAATCGCTTGGCAAGGAGGCTTTCAACGGGGTCATGAGCACCCAGTTCGTCGGCATGACCTATTGCCCCGGCGAGGCGGTGGGCTCCTCGTCCTTTGCGAAATTCGCCGAGCGGGCGAAAAAGAGCGTCAAGGATCTCGACCGGATGGGCGGCGCCCCGTCGTTGACCCCCTACTATATCCAGCCGCTGATCCTCGCTGCTGCGGCGAACGGCGCGGGCACGCTCGAAGGCCCCGCCATCGCCGATTGGCTGGAGAAAAACGCCGGCAAGGTGGCGACCGTGATAGGCCCGCTGGAAGCCTCCAAGACCAACCACTTCCTGCCCGCGCCCGCCGCCATCAAGGTGGTGAAGAATGCTTTCCAACTCCGTGAAGACGGATTGGTCGAGCGCGCCGACTGCGCGAAATAACCGCTCCCACCCTTTGCCGACTCCCGATGGCCGGACGTTCGTCCGGCCATCCTTTTTTTTTGCGCGGCGGGAGAGGATTTTGCAGCGCGTCAAAAATTCGACGCACGGATAAAAGAATTGACGAGGTGTCAAATTAGTGACGTAATGTCGATATGGCTCGGCCTCAGGGCTGCCTGTTCCGGCTGCGAACGGCTCCGGAGCGACTGACGGAAAAACGGGAGGAAGGCATGACCTTGCACACCAAATCAGTCGTTTCCTTTGGCCAACTGCTAAATTTCGTGTCGCGGACGATTCTCGACGGCGGCCCCGTGACCGAGGTGCTCGATCACATCCGCACGCAACTCGACGCCGTCGCCGCCTTGCTGATCGTCGATGATCGCGTCCGTCACTCGGAAACGTTGCGATATGGAGTCGCAGCCTCGGACGGGGAAGCGCTCGACCTTCCCACCTTGTCGGAGCGCTATCAGTTCATCACCGCCCACGCGCAGCGCGGCCCGGATGATCCGCGTTACACGCTATGGCTGTTCCGTGAGCGCGCATCGGCGCGGTTCGATGCGGACGAGGGCTCGTTGAGTGAAATTCTCGTTGCGCAACTGGCGCGCGAACTGGATGTGCTTTCGCGCATCGGAACCAGCGAGACAGACCGGATGCTTTATTCCGACGTTCTGGACAAGATTTCAGTCGGCGTCGTGACGCTTGACGCCGCCGGCCGGGTCATGCGCGTTTCGTCGGTCGCCAATACTTTTCTGGCCAAACGCGAAGGACTGCATGTGCAAAATGGCAGGCTGCGCGCCAATTGCCCGCGTGAGGACAAGGCGCTGCAACTCGCCGTTCGTTCGGCGTTGCAGGACGGCGCCAGAGATGGCGGTTTGACGACGCGCGGCGTGTCCTTGACGAAGCGTTCCGGCGCACGCCAACTCGGCGTGGTTGTGCGTCCCGTGACGGTGAGCACGCCCCATGCCGCCGCGGCCGTCTATATCCGCGATACGGAAGCCTGTGTCGAAGTCGAGAATGATCTTGTCCGTCAGCTTTTCGATCTCACGCCGGCGGAAGCGGCCGTGGCGCGACGTCTGACCGCGGGTCTTTCGCTTGAAGACGCCGCGAACTCTCTCGCTATCAGCCGCAATACCGCTCGAGCGCATTTGCGATCGATCTTTTCGAAGAGCGGCATCACGCGGCAAACCGAACTGGTGCGTCTTGTCCTGAACAGCGCCGTCATTCTCGGGGAGCGGCCGCAGCAGGCCGCTTGATCAAAGTTCGGGCGACGCCTGCCCGAAACAGCTCATCGGACGCGATTTCCTCGGACATGCGTTCCGCGGCGCATTGTTTCGATGAACTTTTCGAGCGGCGCAGCGGGCGCAACGGGCAGATCTTCCGGCCCGGTTCTCGCCCAATAGTCCGCCCATGAGGGAAACAAGGCGTGGAACGCTCCCTCATAGGGTTCCCGGCCCGGCCAGCGCATTTTCCTCTGGCCAATTGGCGGCTTGTTGAGGTCCGTCGCATACCAGTAGAGAGGTTCGCGCCGTCGAAAATACCAGCGCCCGCCCATGCGCTCATAGCGGTCATAATACATCATCTGCATGATGACCCATTCCGCGCCGGTCTCATGTTCATTCTTCGAGTAGACGACGCCAACCGCGTGATCCTTTTCGACAAATTCGATGATCGTCGTCCCCACATGATGCGAGGTGCCATCGAATTGAACGCGCATCGTCTCGTCGAGCCAATCGCGCAGCGCCCGTCGCCCCGACGCATCCTTGCCGACCTTAACATCCTCGGCGAACAGACCCGCCATGGCGTCCATATCGCGCATGTCGAGAGCAAGGGAATATTTCGAGATGAGCTGCCGGATCTCGTCGCGCGATTCCAGCCGGTCGAGCCGCGCGGCGAGATCGTCCTGCAAGTGCGCGTCCGTCATCTTTCACCCGTCTTCGGTTCAAAAGTAGTAGCGCCCGAGAATGTCCGCGACGCAGCCGGGCTTGGGGGATGCTTCGATCTCTATCGTCATGCGCACGGTCGTCTGCACGGCGTCGGCGCCGATCGGTTCGGCGGCCACCAGCAAGCCGGCGGCGCGGATTCGTGAGCCGACGGGAACGGGCGCGGGAAAGCGCAGACGATCGGCGCCGTAGTTGATCCCCATCTTCATGCCATCCGCCCGGAAAAGCTCGGGAAGAAACATGTTGATGAGCGAGAAGGTGAGATAACCGTGGGCGACGGTTCCGCCGAAAGGCCCTTGCGCGGCGCGCGCCGGATCGACATGAATCCACTGAAAATCGCCTGTCGCCCGCGCGAATGTGTCGATGCGGTTCTGGTCGATCGCCAGCCAGTCGCTATGTCCGAGATCGCAGCCTACGGCGGCGACCGCCTCCGCAACGGATGAAAAAACCAGGCCCATGTCAGGCTCGCTGGCTTGAGACGGAGACGACCTCGCCCACCATGTAGCCGGAATAGTCCGAAGCCAGGAACATGATGACGTTGGCGATTTCCCAGACTTCCGCCGCGCGGCCGAAGGCTTCCAGCGAGGTCAGCGCCTCGAGTTCGCCGGGCCCGGCGGCCTTCTTGAGAAATTCGTGCATGGCGATCGAGGGGGACACTGCATTGATGCGAATGCCGTGTTCGGCCGCTTCCAGAGCGCTGCAACGGGTCAGAGCCATGACGCCGGCCTTGGCGGCGGCGTAATGCGACTGTCCTTTTTGTGCGCGCCAGCCCAGAACCGACGCATTGTTGACGATGACGCCGCGCCCGCGCGGGATCATCGCCTTCAGCGCCGCGCGCGTCATGCGCATGGTGCCTGTAAGAGTCACGTCGAGGACGAGCGACCATTCGGCGTCGCTCATGTCGACGACACGCTTCAGGCCGCCAAGGCCCGCATTGTTGACAAGCACATCGACGCCGCCGAGATCGCGCTCCGCGGCGTCGATCAGGCCCTGCACGTCTTCCTCCCGCGTGACGTTGCACAGGCGGGTATGGACGGGCGTCTTCCCGAGCGCGCGAAGTTTTGCGGCCGCCTCCTCCAGCCGTCTTTCATGCACATCGGAGATCATGATGGCGCTGCAACCTTCCTCGATCGCGCGTCTGGCGGTTGCAAAGCCAATGCCGACGCCCGCGGCGGCGGTGATGACCAGCGACTTGCCATTCAGCAGGCCGTGACCTTCGACATAAGGGGGAATGGGCGCTGCGCTCATGGGCGGATGATCTCGAAAAAAAAAGGTTGGCGGTGCGGCGCGGCTTCAGCCGAAATTCGCGTCACGCTTGTCGACAAACGCGTCGCGGGCTTCCTGCGATTCCTGCGACATGTAGGCTTGGGCCGTAAAACCCTGCTCCCAGCGGTATTTGTGCTCCAGATCGCCGTCCTCGATTCCGTTCAACGCCTCCTTGGCGAGGCGAATCATCAGGCCGCTCTTGGCGGCGATCTTCGCCGCGAGCGTCATCGCCGCCTCGCGCAACTCCGCGCGTGGAACAACCCGCTCGACAGCGCCCAGCCGGTAGGCTTCCTGCGCATCGATCGGCTCGCCGCTGAAATACATCTGGCGGACTTTCTGCACGGGAAAGAGGCGCTGGAGATGTGCGCCCGCGCCAAGTGCGCCGCGATCGACTTCCGGGACGCCGAATGTGGCGTCGGGCGAGCAAAGAATGATGTCGGCGGAGCCGCAGATTCCGATGCCGCCGCCGAGAATGTAGCCGTGCGCGGCGACGATGACAGGTTTCAGGCCGCGATGGATCGCACGAAAAGTCTCCCAATTTCCCGCATTGACCTCGACGATGCGGTCTGGGTGGCGTTGCAGTTCCTTGATGTCGACGCCGGCGCAGAATCCGCGCCCTTCCGCGCGCATCACGATGACGCGCACGGCCTGATCGGCGTTCAGCGCGTCGATTGTCTGTGAAAGTTTGCGCCAGCCTATGCTGTCGAGCGCGTTGACGGGCGGGCTTTCGATGACGAGTTCGGCAACGCCGTCCTGCGTCTTCGTCCAGAACTGTTCGGTCATGGCGGTCTCCGTCAAGGAAGTTTCGTCTCGGCCACGCGTTGCTCATGGCTCGACAATTGCGCCATCGCGGCGAGGCGCGCCTGCGCCGTGACGACGATGGACGATATCAGCTCCGTACAACTCGGCAGGGAATCGATCAGCGAGGCAATCTGCCCGCTTGGCAAAAGCCCATTGTCGGGGTCGCCCGCGACCACGCCCTTCTGCACCATCGCCGGAAGATTGGCCGCCATCACTGTCTGCGCGAAATTCGACTCGCCGCTCGACAGGAGCTTCAATCCGAGCTTCGTCATGGCGACGGCGCCAAGACCCGCATCCTTGCCCCATTGGCGCGCGTAACGCGCGCTCATGCCGATGCGCGCCGGCAGGCTCATGCCTTCGAGCTTGCGGATGAGATCGTTTTCTATGAAACGCTGCGGCAGGCCGTCCACCGCCAGCGTGGTGCGTATGTGTGCTGGATCCTTCGTTTCAAGATAGCGCGCCAGCGCGCCGGGCGGCACGGGCGAATCGCTCGTCATCAGAAAGCGCGTCCCCATTGCGATTCCCACGGCGCCATAGGCGAGCGCCGCGGCAAGTCCGCGGCCATCGTAGAAGCCGCCGGCCGCCACCACGGGAACCTTCACGGCGTCGAGCACCTGGGGAAGGAGGATCGTCGTCGGCACCGATCCCGTATGTCCGCCGCCTTCGCCGCCTTGCACGGTCACGATATCGGCGCCGAGTTCGACAGCCTTGATCGCGTGCTTCACCGCGCCGACGGTCGGCATACAGATCACGCCTGCGTCCTTGAGGCGACGGATCGTCCTGGCGTCGGGGCCGCGGCCGTAGCTGACGGCGCGCACCTTGTGCTTGATGACCGATGCGATGACCTCTTCGGCATTGGGCTGAAACATGTGGAAGTTGACGCCGAACGGGCGATCCGTATGCGCCTTGATCGCCAGCAAGGCCGTTTCGACGGCTCCAGGCTCGGCCGTCGCGCCGGCAAAAAAACCAAAGCCGCCGGCGTTGCATGTCGCCGCGGTCAGTTTGGCGTCGGCGACCCAGCCCATCGCCGTCTGTACGATCGGATATTTGCAGCCGAGCCGCTCGCAGAGAATTGTCGTCAAAGCGCCCGTCATTTCACTTCGCACCCTTGCGCCCACATCGTTTTCTCGTGCGCCTCCTTCGTCGAGACGGCATCGTCCGGTCAGGTTAGATGGAAACTCTGCGTCAGTAAAAGACGCGTCCGCCGTTGACCATCAGCGTCTGGCCTGTGATGAACCGGGCGTTCTCGCTTGAAAGAAACGTGACCGCGTTGGCGATATCCTCGGGTTCGCAGAGTTCTCCCAGAGGGATGGCGTTTTTGGCGCGCTCATAGGCGTCCTTCGGGATGCGCTGCATGGCGCGCGTGTTCGTCGGTCCGGGACAAACAGCGTTGACGTTGACCTTGAAGGGGCCGAGTTCGCGCGCCAGGGCGCGCGTGAATCCCAGAACGCCCGATTTGGCGGAGGCATAGTCGACCGTGCCGATATCGCCATTCATCGCCGAGTCGGAAGAGATGCTGACGATCTTGCCGCTTCGCCTTTCGCGCATGTCTCCGACGACCTGACGCGAGCAGAGCAAGGTCGCCATCAGCGACACATTGACGACAAATTGCAATGTCTCAGGCTTGGCCTGCCAGAATTCCGAATAATTCTCGCGGGCCGTCTGACCGATATTGTTGAGCAGAATGTCGACAGGCCCGAGGTCGGCGCGGATCTTCGCAAAAGCGCTTTCGACAATGTCCGGCTTCGTCATGTCGCCATGGATCGGGAGCGCGACGACGCCGGATTGTCGGGCGAGCGCGGCGGCTTCCTCGAGAGCGTCGGGCTCCTTGTCCAGCATGGCGAGCGTCGCGCCCTGTCGCGCGTAAGCTAGGGCGCAGGCGCGTCCAATGCCATTTCCCGCTCCGGTGACGGCGGCGATCTTGCCTTCGAACTGTCTTGTCATCGACGCTTACTTTCAGCTTTTTGTGAAGCGGGAGAAGTGATGCAGCAATAGATATGAGGGATCGGCGGCGCCCGCTTGGCCGGGCGGACTGGCGGCGGCGGAATCGCGGTAGGCTGATTCGTCCACGGCGCGCGTCGTCGCCCAATCGAGCGCGATGTCGCGCGATTGAAAGCGCCAGCATCCGCCCTCGCGCCGATAGATGTCGAAGCTGCGACTGCCGGTGATCGTCTCCTGGGCCTGCGGCCCATGGGTGCGGTGGTAATTGATCTTGTAGATTTCGCCTTCGCCGCGATCGCCTTCGATGAAGAAACTCGTGTTCGTCACGTAGTGGGACGTCATCGCATATTTCGACAGCGCCTCCTCCACCCATGTCACATAGGCGTCAGGGCCGCCCGCAAACATCCGCCCATGCCGCTCGCAGGCGTCGTCGTGATACAGGCTGCGCAACATCGCCATGTCGCGCCTGTCGATGGCACGCGAGTAGGCCGTCACGAGCCGCCGCAGAGCATCGCGCGCAAGCAGGTCGGCAATGGCGCCCTCAGGGATGCCGCTGGCTTTCATGTGAGGCCGCCGCGCGGTTCACGGGGCATTTTTAAACCCTGCTCGGCAAGGATGTTCAACTGGATCTCATTCGTGCCGCCGTAGATCGTATCGGCATCCGATCCGCCGTAAACGTAATCGTTGCCGTCCTCCCCGTAGAAGAGGTTGAAGCCTGCGGGATCGACCAGCACGTCGTTGCCGGTTCCGCCGCGATGCGTATCGTTGCCCGCCCCGCCATAGGTCGTGTCGTTGCCTGCATCGCCCGACAGAGAATCGTTCCCGTCAAGTCCGATCAGCGCGTCATCGCCGGCAAGGCCAAGAAGCGTATCGCCAAGGCCGGAGCCCGTCAGCGTGTCATTGCCCGCCGTCCCCGAGGGAGGGCCGACCAGCGCGGAAGGCGCGAAGGTTCCATCGGCGAACTGGAACGCTTCGACGCCGTAAACCGTGTCCGTGCCGTTGCTGTGCGCAACTAAATAAGCCCCCAGCGTGTCGGAATACGTGACTGTATAATTTGCCCGGCTTCCCGCAAAAAAGGCCAGATCCGTTCCCGAACCGCCATAAATCAGGTCGCTGCCCGTGCCCCCGACAAGGGTGTCGTTGCCGTCATCGCCCATCAGCGTGTCGTCGCCGATGCCGCCGGATACGGAATCGTTGCCCTGATTACCCTGCACGACGTCACTGCCGAGAGACCCCTCGACCGTATCGTTGCCTTCCCCGCCGCTGAGCGTATCCGCCAATGTGCTGCCGACAATGGCGTCGGCGCCGCCGCCACCGTAAAATTGCACGGAGGTCTGATTGGCGAACATCGTGTCGTTGTTCTCAGTGCCGGTGATGATTTCGAACCCGGTCACAGTCGCCTGAAAGGCTCCGTAGGTTGCAAGTCCCGACGCCAGGCGCAAGTCGACCCCCAGGACGGTCCCGACGGGGGAAACAAACGTCAATCGATCCCAGGCGTCATGCGCGCCGCCGTCCAGCGTGGCGTTGCCCTTCATCTGAAAGGTGATCCGGTCGTTTCCGTCGCCGCCATAGGCCGCGCCCTTGTCGATCAGGATCTGATCGGCGCCGGCGCCGCCGTAGGCAAAGCCGCCGCCGATGGAGAGCTGGTCATCGCCGCCTTCGCCCGAAATCGTATCGATGTCGGTGTCGTAGGGATTGCCCTGGAAGTCGCCCCAGATGCTGTCATTGCCCTCGCCGCCGCTCAGGGAATCGTTGCCGCCATAGCCATAGGCGATGTCGTCCGCACCCATTCCCGCAAACGTATCGTCCCCGGTGGTGCCCATATATGACGCCATAGCCTGCTATCCTCCACGTTCAATTCCGGTGTCTGTGTGATTAAACGGCGCGGCCACTACCAGACGTGCCCGTTTCTTAACGCACAACACGCAGGCGCGGCAAGTTGATCCATCTATAGTGAACCGGCCTGCACATTTGCATTGTCCATAAACGATGCTTTAGTGAACGCTCATCTTTGACATCGTGTGGATGACGATGACGCCGGCCACGATCAGGCCCATCCCGACCAGAGCCCAGGCGTCGGGAATCTGATCGTAAAGAACGGCGCCCGCCGCAACGATCAGCGCGATGCCGAGGCCCGACCACATGGCGTAGACGACGCCAAGCGGCATGGTCCGCAGGGCCAGCGTCATGCAATAGAAGGCGAGCGCATAGCCACCGATCACCAGCACGGACGGCCCCAGCCGCGTGAACTCCCGCGAGGCTTTCAGCGAACTGGTGGCGACGACCTCGCCCGCGATGGCGATGGCCAGATAGAGATAGCCCATCAAATCCTCTCATCCGCGCATTGCGCGCGCGGCGCTTTGACCTAGCTTGTTTGCATGAGCGAAACAAAGACTCCTTCGGCCAGCCTGACGCTGCGGCTCTGCCGCGCGCTGTCGGGCGTCAGCAAAAAAGACTGGGACGCCTGCGCCAACCCGGCAATGGCGGACTCACTTTCGCAACCACCGGAATCAATCTCTGAAGCGATTGAATCACAATCTGAAGGCATTGAATCACTTTCTGAGGGCGAGCGATTCAATCCGTTCATTTCACATGATTTTCTGTCAGCGCTGGAGGAATCTGGCTCGGTGGGCGCGCGTGCCGGATGGTCGCCCGTCCATCTGCTGGTCGAGGATGGCGATGGCGCGCTGCTGGCCTGCGCGCCCTGCTACGCCAAGACCCACAGCCAGGGCGAATATGTTTTCGATCACGGCTGGGCCGACGCCTATGAGCGGGCGGGCGGCGCATATTATCCCAAGCTCCAGGTCGCGGTGCCGTTCACGCCGGTGACGGGCCGGCGCCTGCTGGTCGCGCCGGGCCCGCGCGCCGATGAGGCGCGCGCCGCGCTGATCGCCGGTCTGGAGGCGGCGCGCGCGCAGACCGGCGCCTCGTCGGTCCATGTGACCTTTCCCGATCACGCCGACTGGACCGCGCTCGGGGAGGCCGGGTGGCTGCAACGCACCGGCGAGCAGTTTCACTTTCTCAACGAAAACTATCGGACCTTCGACGATTTTCTCGGCGCCCTCGCCTCGCGCAAGCGCAAGGCGATCCGCAAGGAGCGCGAGCGCGCGCTCTCCGATGGCGTCAGCATCGAATGGGCGACGGGCGGCGGGATCACCGAAGCGCATTGGGACGCTTTCTTCCATTTCTACATGGACACCGGGTCACGCAAATGGGGGCGGCCCTATCTCAACCGCCGTTTCTTTTCCCTGCTCGGGGCGAAGATGGCGGACCGGATTCTGCTGGTGATGGCGAAGCGCGAAGGCCGCTTCATCGCCGGCGCGCTGAATCTGATCGGCGACGACGCGCTCTATGGCCGCAACTGGGGCGCCATCGAGCATCACGAATTCCTGCATTTCGAGGTGTGCTACTATCAGGCGATCGACTTCGCGCTCGCGCGCGGCCTGAAGCGCGTCGAGGCCGGCGCGCAGGGCGAGCACAAGCTGGCGCGCGGCTACCGTCCGGTGCGCACTTTTTCCGCCCACCATATCGGTGATCCGCGGCTTGCCCGGGCGATCGCCGATTATCTCAAGCGCGAGCGCAGCCATGTCGAGGAGGCGATCGAACTCTATGGCGAGCATGTCCCCTTCCGGCGCGGGCCGCGCACCGACGAGCCGGCTTCAACATGACCAAACCTTAATTTGAATGTCATCCGCCCCGCGCGCACCCTCTTGTCATCGCAACGCTTTCAAGGGTGTCCGCCATGACGATTGAATCCCCCGTCCCCGACCAGAAGCCCGAATCCGCTCCGGCGGCGGAGCAGAGCAAGGCTTCTTTCTTTCGCAGCCGGGCCGGTCGGATCGCGCTGGGCGCGACGGCCGCGGTTCTGCTGGTCGGCGGCGTCGCGGTGGCGCAGGGCGCGCGCGAGCGCGGCATGGGGCCGGGTGGGATGGGTCCAGGCGGAATGGGCGCCATGATGGGGCCGCGCGGCATTGAGCGGCTCTGTGCGCTCGACGTCAATTGCGTCAGCCAGCGCATCGCCGATGGCCTGGCCCGGCGCCTCACACTCCCCGACGCGCAGAAGCCCGCGCTCAACGATCGGCGCCAGTCCTTCGTGACGGCCGCCA
>JAIUNH010000554.1 GCA_020161965.1 Pseudomonadota bacterium | reverse complement strand
CATCGACTTCAAGTCCCCATTCGTCCGCAATCTCCTGCGCCTTGCGCCGCATGGATGCCCAATCGACGTAGGTTCCGCCCCCAGGATGAGAGTTGAGGTACAGGTTCTCGGCTACAGAGAGACTTGGTACGAGTGTCGAGCGCTGGTAAACGCACGCGACCTTTGCGCGCCAGGCGCCCCCAGTCCGCAGGACCGGGGCGACCTCTCCATCGAACATCACGCTGCCCTTGGTCGGCGAGGTGACGGGCGAGGGCAAGACCGTCGCGTCTCTGACCGAGGAATTGGAGAAGCGCTATAGCCGCGATCTCGTCCAGCCGCGCGTCACCGTGGCGATCCGCAATTACGCGTCGCAGCGCGTGTTCGTCGGCGGCGAGGTCAACGGTGCGGGGCTGATCAATTTGCCCGGCCGGATCGGCGTGATGGAAGCGATCCTGCTGGCGAAGGGTTTCATGGATACGGCCAAGACGACGGAGGTCGTGTTGATCCGGCGCGGGCGCGACGGCCGCCCGATGATGCGCACGGTCGACGTCGCGGGCTATGTCGCGGGCCGCAATCCGGACGTGCCGTTGCAGGCCTTCGACGTGGTGTTCGTGCCGAGATCCTCGATCGCCGAGGTCAATCTGTTCATCGACCAATTCATCAATCGCGTCGTGCCGTTCCAGCGCGGCTTCACCTACACCGTCGGCCGGACGAGCAACACGAACTGACATGACCGCGGAATCCCAAACCATGCACCAAGCGGCCGACCGCAAGCAGCCGCTGGCACTGTCGCGCGGCATGTTCGACACGCTGGCGGCGTTTTTCGAAGGGGCGGGCGTGTTCGCCGCCGGCTGGCTTGCCGTGGCGGCGATGCACGCGGTCGGCGAGACCGAGCCGATTCCCGCCCGCGCGACCTTGTTCATCGTCGCGTTGGCGGTGGCCTATCTCATTCTTGGCTGGCTCGCGAAACTGCATCCGCAGCGCCGCACGCCGGGCGAGGCGCCCGGCCTGACGATGCCGCGCGTGCTGGGGGCCAGTTTCGTCGCGTTCGGCTTGGCCGCGGCCGCGTTGGACGCCGCCCCGGCGGGCGCGCTGGCTGTCTGGCTTGCGCTGTGGTTCGTGCTGGCGCTGATCGGCGTCCAGCTTGTCCGGCGGGCCTCGGAAGCGATCGAAAGCCGTTCGACATTCCGGCGCGCCCCGTTGCGCCGCGCGGTGCTGGTCGGCGGCGGGGCGTCGGCGTTGCGCTTGCTCGAACGCCTGTCGGCGGAAGGGGCTGATATCGAATTCGCCGGTTATTTCGACGATCGCGTCACCCGCGTCGAAGGCTTGAACGAGCGTCTGCCCTATCTCGGCGATCTGGCGGCGCTGATCGAACACGTGGCCGATCACGAGGATTTGCACGTTTATATGGCGCTGCCTTGGACGGCGGGTCCGCGCATCGCGTCGCTGCTCGATCGCTTGCGCTTCCTGCCGATCACCGTATGGCTCGTGCCGGATCCAGAATTGTCTGTGTTGTCGATGTCGCATGTCGAAGGCGGCGACGGTGTGGTCATGCCCACGCTGATGACGCCGCCGCTGGCGCATTGGGACCGGCTGCTGAAAGGTGCCTTCGATTTCGTCGCGGGCCTCATCATTCTGCTGCTGATCTCGCCGATCCTGCTGGCGACGGCGATCGCCATCAAGCTCGACACGCCAGGCCCGGTGCTGTTCCGCCAGCTTCGCAGCGGCCAGTTCGGGCGCAAATTCTCGATCTATAAATTCCGTTCCTTGAAGATCGAGCAAGCCGACGCCGAAGCCGACAAGCTTGTGTCGGCGCATGACGATCGTGTCACGCGCGTGGGCAAGTTCATCCGCAAATACTCGATCGACGAGCTGCCGCAAATCTTCAACGTGTTGAAGGGCGAGATGTCGCTGGTGGGCCCGCGCCCGCACGCGCCCAAGGCCAAGGCCGACGGACGGCTCTATGCCGATGTCGTGCCCGATTACGCGATCCGCTACCGGGTGAAGCCCGGCATGACCGGCTGGGCGCAGATCAACGGCTGGCGCGGCGAAACCGACACCGAGGACAAGCTGCGCAAGCGCGTCGAATTCGATTTCCAGTATATCCGCGAATGGTCGTTCTGGCTGGATATGCTGGTCCTGCTGCGCACGCCGGCGGCGGTCGTTCTGCCGAAGAACAACGTCTGACGCGCGCGCGATGGCGACGCTCCATATCAACGGCCGCTTCGTCACGCAGCGGCAAACCGGCGTGCAGCGTTTCGCGCTGGAAACCGTGCGCGCGATCGACAAGCTGCTGGTCGATCCGGCCTTCGCCGCGCAATGGGACCGCGCCGTGTTCTGGGTGCCGCCGGGCGCGCAGGCGCCGGATTTCGCGCGCATCGAAACGCGTACGACCGGGCGTTTGTTCAAATCCGGCTATGGCTGGGAGCAGGTCGATCTACCCTTGGCGTGCCGGGGCGGCGTGCTGCTCAATCTGTGCAATCTCGGGCCGCTCGCCAAACGCGATCAGGTCGTGGTCGTGCACGACGCGACACCCTGGGTCAGCCCGCAGAGTTTCCGCTTCGCCTTCCGCCTTGCTTACAAAACGCTCGTTCCCACCTTGGGACGGATCGCCAAGCGGATCGTCGCGATCTCCGATTTCTCGCGCCGCGAGATTTCGCAATGGTATGGCATCCCCCGCGATCGGATTTCGCTGTG
>JAIUNH010000553.1 GCA_020161965.1 Pseudomonadota bacterium | reverse complement strand
GAGCGAGCCGGTGAGCATCGCGGCGCAATCGGCGCGCGCGCGCCTGCCGAATACCAGGGCGGCCGCGTAGCCCGACAAAAACACGAAAATCTCGGCCGCGTCGCAGAACAGGAAATTGGCGAGCGTCAGGAACGAGAACGCGTTGTCGGGAATATGATTGATGAAGATGAACAGCAGCCCGAGGCCGCGGAAGAAATCCAGCCGTTGGTCGCGGGCTTTAGCCGGCGCGCTCATTGGGTGGTTGCTCCGGGGACGGCCCGCGCGGGCGCGTCAGTTCGACGTTTTAGGAGCTTGGGGGGCGGGTTGCTGGGTGGCGCTTTCGGCCGAATTGAAGATGAAGCGGCCGAGCAGCTGCACGAGATTTACCGGCGATTGGGTGAACTGGATCGTGCCGCCCGCGGCCAGCATCTTGTCGTCCGAACCCGGCGACAGTGCCAGATAGGTGCCGCCGAGCAAGCCTTCGCTGGTGATCTGCGCCGAGGTGTCGCGCGGCAACTTCACATGCGCTTCGATCGACAGCGTCAACACCGCTTCGTAGGTGTCGGGATCGAGATTCTGCGCCAGGACCGAACCGACCTTGATGCCCGCGAGCTTCACGTCGGTGCCGATGCGCACGCCGTCGATGCTCTGGAACTTCGCGATCACCTGATAGCCGCGCACGGGGCGGATATCGGCCGTCGAATAGGCGAACACGACGAACATGCCGGCCACGACCAGCACAAGCGCGCCCATCAGGGTTTCGACCAGATTCTTGCCCATCGTCCTCGATCCGATTCGCGAATGACCGCCTCAGCTATGCGGCGGAATCAGTTCGGCGTCCAGGGTTCGTAATCGCCCGTCGCCTTCGCGCGCTGGCCACCTTGGAAATCGTGTCCCGGCGGACGATAGGCCTGGGGCGAGCCCGTCAGGTTAGGCTGGTGCGGCGCCTGCCAGGGCTTGCGCGTGGGCAAGCCCGACGCGGGCGGCGGTGCCGCCATCAAGTGATGCAGCCAAGCATGCCAATCGGGCGGCACTTTCGACGCTTCGGCCTCGCCCTCGTACACGACCCAACGCTTTTCGCGCCGCGCGCGTTTCAAGCCGGTCTTGTCGCGATAGTAGCGATTGCCGAATTCGTCGCGGCCCATTTCTTCGCCGCGCAGCCACGTATAGATCAACGTTCCGATGGTCATTAATGCCCGTCCCTTGAAGCGGGCGGACTATCGCACGCGGCTTCGCGAGTCGTCCAGAATGCCGGGGCAGAATCGCAGCCGCTATCCGCGATCACGCGCCCGATTCCGCCGGGGGAGTCGCGCATGACGGTTTCAAGCTTTTGCGGGAGTCGCTTCCCCGTTTTGGGTCCGCCGAAGCCGGATCGAGCGCGACGCGACACCGCAAATTCCTCGCGTCGCGCGGCCAATGCCGTTTTTCAATGAATTTCGGAATTGTACATTTTACCCGGTGTATAATTAGATCGCTGAAATCATTTGAAAAAATCAGAAATATGACAGGTTTGCAACAGCTGATGCTGCACTGCACACTAGGCCTCGGACATATTCGAACCCACCGTTACTGCATTGATACTACATCGAAAATAAGCGCTTGACGGTTTTCGCCCTGGATTTTAGCGGTTTCATGCTGGCACACCCCCTGTATCTAGTTGTCGTATCTACATTTTGTGGTTCTCGCCCCGATCTCGCCAAAATCCTGTTGCGGGTGAATCCGGGGTTTGTTCAACATTTGGTAACGAGCTTCGCCATCCACCACGAAATCTAGTGAGCGGTTTTCACCCGCAGCATTCGGGATCGGGGGACGAGTCGGCGAAGACGGGGGCTGATTCTGCGCGTGTTCCGGCAACGGGTCACGCGCGATCGGCTCAAGCAATCAGGCGATGAAGCGGGCCGAGAGAGGCCGCGCACATCGGGATCGAAGACGGCTGGAGGCTAGGATGCGGATCGAGCGGCGCTTTACGACGGACGGGGCCGATGCTTACGCGAGCATCGCGTTTACGACCACGAACAGCGAGATCAAGAACCCCGACGGCTCGGTCGTCTTCCAGGCGAAGGACATCGAAGTCCCCGCCGGTTGGTCGCAAGTCGCCTGCGACGTGCTCGCCCAAAAGTATTTCCGCAAGCGCGGCTTGCCCGCCGCGTTGAAGGCCGTCGAAGAAAACGACGTGCCGTCGTGGCTGTGGCGCAAGAAGGCCGATGACGCGGCCCTGGCGAAGCTGCCGGAGAATGCGCGCATCGTCGGCGAAAACTCCGCCAAGCAGGTCTTCGATCGCCTGGCCGGCACCTGGACCTATTGGGGCTGGAAGGGCGGCTATTTCGATTCCGAAGCCGACGCCCGCGCCTATTTCGACGAGATGCGCTACATGCTGGCGGCCCAGATCGCGGCCCCCAACTCGCCGCAATGGTTCAACACCGGTCTGCACTGGGCCTATGGCATCGACGGCCCCGGCCAAGGCCATTTCTACGTCGATTTCCGCACCGGCAAGCTGACGCCGTCGGCCTCGGCCTACGAGCATCCGCAGCCGCATGCCTGCTTCATCCAATCCGTCGAAGACGACCTCGTCAACGAGGGCGGCATCATGGATTTGTGGGTGCGCGAAGCGCGCCTGTTCAAATACGGCTCGGGCACGGGCTCCAATTTCTCGCGCCTGCGTGGCGAGAGCGAGAAGCTGTCGGGCGGCGGCAAATC
>JAIUNH010000004.1 GCA_020161965.1 Pseudomonadota bacterium | reverse complement strand
GGATCGCTGTCTGATGGCCAAGCGCGATTGAATCAGCGCTTGGCGCCCTGCCACGGCGCCAGCCGCGCTTCGACGGCGCGCACGAGTTCGTAGAAGCCCCAGCCGGTCAGCGACAAAATCACGATCACGCCGATCACGGCGGGGGAATCGCTGCTCTCCTGCCCCGCCGTCAGCAGATAGCCGAGGCCGCGATTGGCGCCCATCATTTCCGCCACCACGGCGGCGGTCACGGCTTGCGTGGTGGCGACGCGTAACCCTGCAACGATCGGCGGCACGGCGAAAGGCAGATCGATACGCGTGAGTCTTTGCCACGCGGTCAAGCCGACGATCTGCGCCAAATCGCGATAGGCTTTGGCGATATAGCGAAAACCCGTCAGTGCGCCGGTCATCGCCGGGAAGAACGTCACGATCGCGACCAGCACGATCTTGGGTCCGGGCCCAAGGCCCAGCCACAAGATCAACAACGGCGCGATCGCGATCTTGGGCGCGGTCTGCACCAGCAAGATGATCGGCGTGAACAGGCGTTCGAGGCGCGGCAGACGCGCGAACGCCGCCCCCGTGCCGATCCCCAGCAACGCGCCGATGACGAAACCGCCGAAGATCTGCGCCAGCGTCGTGGTCGTATGGCGCCAGAGTTCGGCGTTAATCGCGAGGAACACGAGGCGGTCGAGAACCGCGCCCGGACTCGGCAATAGAAACGCCGGAATCGAAAAACCCCAAACCGCGCCCCACCACAGCAGGACGAAGCCGGCCAGCGACAGCAAGGCGCGGATCGGGGCGTTCATTTCTCGATTAAGCCTTGATCGCTTTGGGCTGCACGACCAGATCGTCGGCCTTGAAGCCCTTGTCGATCAGCTTGACGGCGGCCATCGCGTCGATGGCACCCTGCCACGCGGCCATATCGGCGGCCCCCAGACCGTTCGCTTTGGTCGTGGCCGATTGCCAGACCGAGGCGATGAAGGTCTCGTTGAACGCGCGGGTCAGGATCGCTTCCTGGCCCGCCCAAGTCGGCGCGTATTTGCCGATGGCGATCTTCAGCGCTTCGTCCACGTTGCCGCCGATCACCCAAGCGAAGCTTTCGTCGATCGCATCGACGAAGGCGCGCGCGACGGCACCCTTCGACGCCAGCAGGCGATCCGACGTGACGACCACGTTGCCGAAGGACGGCAGGAAGTCGTTCGACAGAATGAGATGCGTCGGAAACTTGTCGGCTTCGAGATTGTATTTGCGCAGTTCCGAGAACACGATCGCGTCGACCTGCCCCGCCTGCAACGACTGCACGATGGCGCCGGTGGCGACGACCTCGACCTTCACGTCTTCGATCTTCAAGCCCGATTTCGCGAGACCGGCCTGAAGCTGGAGATAATTGGGGCTACCCAATGCCGTGACGGCGACGGTCTTGCCCTTCAAATCCGCATAGGTCTTGATCTTGCCGTCGGCCTTAGTCAGCAGCGCGCCGATGCCGCGCTGATAGGTGGTGTGGATCACCTTGACCGGCAGGCCGTTCGCCTTCGCCGCGATCACCGAATCGCCATTCGGGAAGCCGAAATCGACATTGCCGGCCGCGACGTTGCGCATGATGTCAGAACCCGACGCGTAGATAACGTTGAGGTCCAGATTGCGCTTGGCGAAGAAGCCCTTCTCGATGCCCGCGTAAATGGGCGCGTAGAACGGCACGGCAGCCCCGTCGATTTGCAGCGTCACGGCCGTCTTGGCTTGCGCGCGGGCGAAGGCGGGCACGAAAGAAGACGCGGCGGCGGCGGCGAGAACTTGACGGCGATTCATCATGGGAGACTCCCTTTGGTGGACGACATGAGATCGAGGGCCGCACGCAACGCGATGCGCACGACGGCTTCTTGGGCGGGTTCGTAATCTTCGAGCCAGCGATCGGTGGTGCGATCGCCATGCACGGCGAGGATGGCGCCGGTCTTCAATCCGACCGCCGCACCCACCGTCAAAATCGTTTCGGTTTCCATATCGCAGCCGACCGCACCTTGCGCGGCGAACTTCGCGATCGGATCGTCGTCGGGCGACGGACCTTCGGCATCGCCGAAGAGCGGCCGCCCCTGGCCGCGATAATAGGAATCGGTCGTGGCGACGCGGCCCACGCGATGCGCGGTGCCGTCGTTCTTTGCGGCGGCGGCAAGTGCGGTGACGATTTCCGGCGACGCGGTCACGGGACCCTTCGCGCCATAGCTGCGTGCCGTCCCCGTATCGCCGATCGCTTCGTTCACGATCAACATGCCGCCCAACGGCAGGCCGGGCGCGATGGCCCCCATGCCGCCAATACGGATCGCGATCTTGGCGCCGAGATTGGCAAGCTCGACCAACGCGATCTCGGTCGATGGGCCGCCGATGCCGGTCGAACACAAGGTGACGCCGATGCCGTCGACGGTCGCGGTCGCCATCCGATATTCGCGGCGCTGGCCCATATCGCGCGCATTCGGCAGCAGCTTGGCGGCGAGGCCGACGCGTGCGGGATCACCCGGCAGCAATACAATCGGCCCCACATCGCCTTGCGCGCAAGGCAGATGCGGCGGCTTGCCGTCTTTCCACGGAAACGCGGCGCGGCGCTGGTTCGTTTTGTCGGTCATTGCTTCCACCGCAGCAGGCGCCGTTCGGCGGCTTCCAGCGAAACATGCACGGCAATACCCAGCGCCACCGTCAGCAGCACCGCCGCGAACAGCAGCGGCGTTTTGTAAGTGGCGGACGCGAACGTCATCAAATGGCCGAGGCCGAGCTTGCCCGACATCCATTCGCCCAGGATCGCGCCGACCACGGCTTGGACCGCCCCGATGCGCAGGCCGATGAAAATTTCGGGCAAAGCCATCGGCAATTCGACGCGCATCAAACGCTGCCAAGTCGTCAGCTTCAAGATACGCGCGAGTTCCAGCGCGTTTTGCGGCACGCCGCGCAAACCGACGATCGTCGCGACAAGTACGGGAAACAGCACGAGCGACACGATCAGCACGATTTTCGACGTGGTGCCGAAGCCGAACCAAATGACGAACAAGGGTGCGAGCGCGATTTTGGGCGCGGTTTGCAGCAGCAAGATCGGCCCATCGAGCCAGCGTTCCAGCGTCGGCGATTTCGCCAACACGAACCCGAGCGCGAAACCGGCGAGTGCGCCCAGCACCAAACCGAATACGACATTGCCGAAGGTGAAGCCGAGATCGCGCCACAAGGCACCGGAGATCGCGAGATCGGCCAGCGCCCCGCCCACCGCACCGGGGGCCGGCAGCATATAGGCGGGCGCATCGGTCGCGGTTACATAGACCTGCCATGCGATGACGATCGCGACGATCCCGGCGAGATGATCGACGATCGGCGGCACGCGGCGCGGGACCAGTGGAACGGCGACGGCGGCTTCGCTCATTTCAGCTCCCGCCGGAACGTCGCCATGAATTGGTGAAAGCGCGGATCGAGCTTCGTCGCCTCGCCGCGCGGATGCGGCAGATCGACATCGTGGATCGCGCGCACCCGGCCGGGGCGCGCACTCATCACCACCACGCGATCCGACAAATACGCGGCTTCCTCGACCGAATGGGTGACGAAGACGATCGTTTTCTTCGTCTCGCGCCAGATCTGGAGCAATTCGTCGTTCATCCGGTCGCGCGTCAGCAAATCGAGCGCGCCGAAAGGTTCGTCCATTAGCAGGATCGGCGGATCGTAGGACAAGGCGCGCGCGATCGCCGCGCGCTGGCGCATCCCGCCCGACAACTGGTGCGGCAATGCGTCTTCGAAACCTTGCAGGCCGACCATCTTGATCAGGCGATGGGCCGTCGCATCGGCTTGGTCGCGCGGCACGCCGCCGGTATCGAGCGGAAAGCGGATATTCGCGAGGGTGGAGAGCCAGGGCAGCAGTACCGGCTCCTGAAACACGAAGCCGATGGGGCGCGCCACACCGGTCGCGGCGATGGTCAGCTTGCCGTCGCTGGGCGTTTCAAGCCCTGCGATGATCCGCAGCAAGGTGGATTTGCCGCAACCCGACGGGCCGACGATCGACAGGAATTGGCCCGCGGGAATCGTTAGATCCACCGGGGTCAGCGCGTCGACGGGTTCGCCCTTCGGACCGGCGAATCTTTTCGACACGGCTTCAATTGTAATCATACCGCCGTCCAAACAAATGAACGGCCAGTTATAGGGGAAGTCGGTGCTGCGTCAAACCGGCGCGTGGGCCGCCGCGTAAATCGCGTAACCGCCCAGGATGTCCCGCGTGCGGGCATGAAACCCGCGTTCCGCCGAGAGGGACGCGAAGAATTCCAACAAATCGTCGCGCGGGGCGACATGGAAGGCGGCGAGCCAAGCGCGCAACGCCGTCTTGGCGGGGCCGGGCCAGCACCGCATCGTGCCGAAATCGACTACGGCGATCCGCCCGCCCGGTGCGACGGCATCGAATGCGCGGGTTAAGGCCGCGCGCCAATCGGGGATCATCGACAGCGTATAGGCGCAGAATACGCGCTCGAAGCCATGCCGTCCGAACACGGCTTGCGCATCGAACATCGCCGCATCGGCTTGCGCCAACGCCGCGCGACGGTTGAGTTTCGCTGCGGCCGTGTCGAGCATCACTTGGCTGATATCGAAGCCGTAAAGCCGCGCGTCTTTATAGTGACGCGCGATGGCGGCGAGATTGCGTCCGGTGCCGCAACCGACTTCCAGCACGCCGCCGTCTGCGGGCGGGGCGAGCTCGGCGATCAAGCGGTCGCGGCCGAGCAGATAGTATTTGCGCGTGAGATCGTAGATCGGCGTCTGCCAGCGATAGACGCCGTCCATCAAGCTGGCGTGGGCAGCGTTCACGATACGGCTCCGTCGCGCAAGCGATAGAGGTGGAACCCGCCATAGATCGCCGAACGGTCGCGCGACGTGCCGTCGCGGCTTTCGGCTTCGGCGTAGTCCCAACGACCGAGCAACTCCGGCGCCAAACGGCCGGGCAGCAGCGAGGGCTCGGCCGCCGTACGGAAAATCACGCGCGCACCCGGGCGCGCCGCGCGGGTGATCGCGCGCCACAGCCGGTTCAGCGTCGCATCGTCCATCCAGTCTTGCGCGTCGAGCAGCACGAACGCGTCGAAGCTGCCGGGAGTGGCCGCCTCGAACACGTCGATCATATTGGCTTGGCGAAGCTCGATGCGCTCTGCGCGGGCGCGGAAGGTTTCGTAGTTCGCCGCTTTCAGATGTGCTGGCAATGCCGTCGATACGGCGTGCGGATAGGCGCGGCCGAAAGCTTGCCAGGCGAAGTAGTTCTCGGACAACGGAAAGCCGCAGGCGAGACGTTCGAGCCGCGCTTCCAGCACATCGGCCATCGCCCCGCCTGCGGGGGCCGCTTCCAGCAGGGAGCGATACTGCGCCGGCGGAATGCCCAGGCCATAGAGCGACGCGGGATTGTCGACTAGCTTGCGGAACAGCTTGCCCTTCAGGATCGGCCGGATTTCGGCATCGAAAATGCGCTTCTGCGCGTCGAGCGAATCCGCTTCCAGCAAGCGTTGGGGATCACGGCGATGAAGCTTGGCGAAGACATGTCCCGCCCCGATGAATCGACCGAGCAGACCTTCGCGATAGAGATGGCGCTTGAACGCGCCGATACGCCGCCGGCCGCGCCAATCGCGCTTATCCCAATAATCGCGCGCCGACTCATCCAACGCCGCGCGCAAATGCGTGTCATAGAGTGCGGGATTGTCCTTGGCCGCAGCGGCGCCTAAGAAGCGGAAATAGGTCGCGTGATCGGGCAAATGACGCAACGCCGCGATCTTCAGCTTCGCGAGCGCGATATGATGCGCGTTGAGGTCGATCGCCAGCACGCGTTCGGGATCGGCGGCGAGATAGGCGAGCGCGTTGCACCCGCCCGAGCAGATCGTCGCGATGCGCGAGCCCGGCTTCAGCGCGAGCGCCGCGAGATCGACATCCGGGTCTTCCCATATCTGGGCATAGACGAGACCCGAGAAGACCAGCGAGAACAACCTTTCGCGCAAACCTTCGGACGACAAGGTGCGGCTGCGCTTCACCGCTTTCGTCACGTTATGCAGCGTGTTGGGCGCCGCGATTTCTGGCGAGAGCATCGGAAACGGAACCTCGTTCACGTCGAGTCGGGAATTCTTCCTTCCTCGATAGGCCGCGTGAATGACGCCCGCGTGATCGCTTCGTGACGGTTCGGTTGCGCGCCTATTCGGCGATCGACGCGACGGTTTCGCGCGCCGCCACGCGCGTTTGCGCCTCGGCGAAGGCGGCGCCAAGATCGCCGATACGCGCGGCGAACTCGGCGGCGGTCAGCGTCGGCGCTTCCATCTCGAACGCCGCAGCGAGCCGGCCGAGCTTGAGCGCGCCGACCGACAAGGCGGACCCCTTGATTGCATGCGCCTCGCGTGTCGCTTGGACGGCGGCATCCACGCCCATCGCGGCAAGGCGATCGAGACGGCCTTGCACGTCCTGCCCGAACAACGCCGCGACCGTGCGGGTCGCGGCGGCGCCGATCTGCGCTTCGATCCGGTCGAGCGCGCCGACGTCGAACACGGGCTCGTCCTTAACCGCCGCGGGTCGTTCCGCCACGATTGCGGACGCCGCGCGGGCATGCTCGGCCAGCGCCGCGGCGAGTGCCGGCGCCTCGAAAGGCTTCGCCACGAAGCCGTCCATTCCCGCCTCGCGGCACAGGCGTTCGTCCTGGGCGAAGGCGTTGGCGGTCAGCGCCACGATCGGCGTGACGCGGGCCGGGCCGGACAAAGCACGGATGTGCCGCGTGGCTTCCAGCCCGTCCATCTCGGGCATCTGAACGTCCATCAAAATCAGGTCGTAGGGCAGTGCTGCCGCCGCATCGACCGCTTCGCGCCCGTTATTCGCCACGTCGACGCGATGGCCCATCTTTTCGAGATACGACGTCGCGATCAGCTGGTTGGAGAGATTGTCCTCCGCCAGCAAAATGCGCAGCCGGCGCGCGGGATCGGCGGCGACGGCCGGCGCCGCCGCGATCGGGGCCGACAAGCGCGCGGCCAGTGGCAGTTCGACCGCGAAGGCGAAGGTCGAGCCTTCGCCCGGCGCGCTGGTGACCGCGATATGCCCGCCCATACGCCCCGCCAGGATTTTGCAAATCGACAGCCCCAGCCCGGTGCCGCCGAAACGGCGCGAGGTGGATTTGTCGAGCTGCGAGAAGTCGCGGAACAGCTCCGCTTGGAGATTAGCGGGAATGCCGATGCCGGTATCCTGTATGGCGAGTTCGATCCGGGCCCGGCCTTCGGCGGTCCGCAAGATGCGCGCGCGCAGCGTGACGCCACCCGACGCGGTGAACTTGATCGCGTTGGAAAGAAAGTTCAGCGTGATCTGGCGCAAACGCGCGGGATCGCCGATCAACACCGTGCCGTCCGGAATATCGGCGTCCAAACGATAACGCAGCCCTTTCGCCTCGGCGCGCGCGCGCATCAGTTCGAACATGCGCGAGACGAGATGGCCGAAATCGAACTCGATGGCTTCGATCTCCATCTTGCCCGCTTCGAGTTTCGAGAAATCGAGCACGTCGTTCAGGATCTGGGTCAGAAGCTGCGACGTATCGCGCAGCACGTCGACGAATTTGCGTTGTGCGCGCGGCAAATCCATATCGGCCAAAAGCCCCGCGACGCCGACGATACCGTTGAGCGGCGTGCGGATTTCGTGGCTCATCATCGCAAGGAATCGCGATTTCGCTTCGCTGGCCGCTTCGGCTTGCGAACGCGCATTCTCGGCGCGGCGCATCTGGCGGCCCAGCGCCACCGCGAACGTCACGATCAGCACGGTGAACAGCACGGCCGTGCCGAAATCGGTGAAGGCGCGGAAACGCAGATCGGCGTAGACGTCACTTTCGACGAACCCCACATCGACGAATAGCGGCAGACCCGGCAGGGCGCGATAGCCGTGGATGCGGCGGATGCCGTCGGAGCCGCTGGGCCCCGTCCACACGCCGGTCGGCTCGACGCGCGCGAGCCTGACCATCGGATGGTTCGCGTTGTCGCGTTCCAGCATCTCGGCGGAGACGCCGGTGCGCGAACGCAAGCGCCCGTCGAGACCGTAAATCGCGCTGACGACGTTCGGATTGTCGCCTAGCGACTTCGCCAAGCCGCCGAAATTCGTCGCATCGACGGAGGCGACCAGCACGCCGGCGAACTCGCCGTTCGGACCGTCGACCCGGCGCGTGAGCTGCACCGACCAGCGTTGCGACACGCGCCCGAAGACCGGCTTGCTGATGAACAGCCCGGAACCTGCCTCCACATGGACCATGAAGTGTTCGCGGTCGGCGATGCTGACCGGCCCGGGGCCGAGCGGCAGATTCGACTGGCGCATGACGCCATCGGCATCGGCGATGGAGAATTGCACGATGTCGTCGATCAGAACGGCCTTCTTGCGCACGAGTTCCTCGATCGACGCGTTCTCGGGATCGCGTTCGAACACGAACTTCGCCGTGCGCAGCGCTTGATCGATGCGGCCGATGAAACTGGTCGATTGTTCGGCGAGCGCCAATGCCAACATCGTCGCGTCGCTTTCGGCTTGATGGCGCGTAGCGTTGTAGGCGGAGCTTTGCACCAGCAGCGCGACCGCCCAGATACCGGCGATGAGCGCGGCGATCACCGCCCAAGCGATCGGCGGCAAGCCGCCGGGGCGGCGCAATTGCTCTTGGGTCTCGTTGAGGGCCATCGACGGGTTCCGGTTTGCTCCGGACCGACGAACTACCTGCGCGGGCTTAATCGACTCTGAATCGACAATCGTAATTTTCAGGGCGCGGCCGTTTTTCGCGACCCATATCGCGGCACGACCTGCCGGCGTGTCGCATGAAAACCCAATGAAACCGGGCTTTCGTCAACGTCGCGACGCGGGGCCCGGCGGTTGCGGAAGGGGTAAGGCGGATGCGGCGCGGGTCAACGCTTCGCAGGACCGCGAACCTCAAAATCGTACTCCAGACGGGAGTAAGGATCCTGTCGCTTTCGGTGAGCACCGATATGAGTGCGATGCGCACGCGCCGGCGGACGACCGGCAAAGGGCGATCCGGCGGCCCGCGATGCTGTTGTCGCTGATGCGCTGAAGATGCGACGCGACGAAACTGATATGTCCGGCGGCGTCTTTCACCCGCCGGACATATCGGCCGTCGTCAACGCGACTTTTTCGGCGGCCGGCCGCGACGCGGCCGATCGTGAATCGGCGAACCGCCATCGGTACGCGCCAGCGCGCGCATCGTGCCGACGATTTGCTGACGGACCTTGCGGTCGCGGATGCCGTAATAGGCACCGACCATATCCAGGGTCTCGCGCTTCAACGCGGGGTCGTCGATTTGCGACGGCAGCGGATGGGTGACGGCCGAAGCCACCGCCTTGCGCGTCGCCGTGTCGAATTCCGACGACAAGCCTTCGAAGAAATGGCCGACCGGCACGTCGAGCGCGCGGGCGGTTTCGTAAAGACGCGACGCCGACAGGCGATTCACGCCGCGCTCGTTCTTCTGCAATTGCTGGAATGTGATGCCGATCAATCGGCCCAATTCTTGTTGCGACATACCCAGTTCGATTCGCCGCGCCTTAACCCGTTCGCCGACATGCACGTCCACGTCCGAGGGGCCGCCCTTCGTCCGTCGTCCGGCCCGCTTCGTCGATTTCGCCGCCACTTCGTCCTCCTAATCGCGCTGTTTACTACGATTGTACGCGAAAGCGGGGCATTCTACGCGACGCGGGCGGCGCGTCAAATATTGTACGCACAAAATTGCGAATAACGCGTTCCACGCGAGGATTTGGAAATCTGATCCTGACATTCTTCGCGTCGATATGGCCGCTGTATCGGTTTAGAAGTGTCGCGTAACAGGACATCTGATATTTCGCGTCCGCTTTCGTTCCCTCGCACGCCCGAAAACGGCCGCGACGACGAGAATTCAGCGCTCCAACGACTCGAAGAATGCCGACGCTGCCGCGCGTAGCGTCTCGCGCTCCGCCGGGGCCATCGCGCCGAGCGTGCGATAGGGCATCGCAAGGCGTGGATTGCGCGCGAGCTTCGCCTCGTTCTCGATCATAAAATTCCAATAGAGAAAATTGAACGGGCAAGCGTCGGCACCCATCCGTTTGCGGCGATCATAGACGCATGTCTTGCAGTAATCCGACATGCGATCGATATATGCGCCGGATGCGGCATAAGGCTTGGAACCGAGCACCCCGCCATCGGCATGCAGCACCATGCCATGTACGTTGGGCAATTCGACCCAGTCATACGCGTCGGCATAGACGATCAGATACCATTCTTCGATTTCCGCCGGTGCGATGCCCGCCAGCAGCGCGAAATTGCCCGCGACCATCAAACGCTGGATGTGATGCGCATAGGCGTTGCGGCGCGTGGCGCCGATGGTTTCGCGAAGGCACTTCATCTTCGTATCACCGGTCCAGTAGAAATCCGGCAGACGGCGTTGCGCGTTCAGATAATTCGTCGCGGCATAATCCGGCATGCGCGCCCAATAGATGCCGCGCACGAACTCGCGCCAGCCCAGGATTTGCCGCAAAAACCCCTCGACGGCGTTGAGCGGCGCCGTGCCGTCGCGCCATGCGTTGACGGCGGCGTCGCACACTTCGCGCGCGGTCAGCAGCCCGGCGTTGAGATAAGGCGAGATGACGGCGTGGTAGACGAAATCCTCGCCCGATTTCATCGCGTCCTGATAGTCGCCGAACAGATGCAGCCGCTCGGCGACGAACTCGCGCAACGCCGCCAATGCGCCGGCGCGATCCGTCGCCCAGACGAACGGCTCCAAATCACCGAAATGATCGGCGAAGCGCGCGGCGACGAGATCGAGCACCGCGCGCAGTTCGGGATCCGCCGCCGGGCGCCGGCGAATCGGAACCTGGTGTCCGCGCGGCAGCGCCTTGCGGTTCTCGGAATCGAAGTTCCACGTGCCGCCCACGGGCGCGTCGCCTTGCATCAAATACCCGGTCTTGCGCCGCATCTCACGGTAGAAAAATTCCATCCGCAGGGATTTGCGATCCTTCGCCCAGGCGGCGAATTCGGCGCGCGAACAGAAGAAGCGATCGTCGTCGCGGATTTCGACCGGCACGCCGCTCATATCCGGCCAACCGCGCATCATTTCCAGCACCCGATATTCGCCGGGTTCGGTCACGACGATGCACGCGGGCTTGTGGCGCGTGACGGCACGGCCCAACTCGCCGGTGAAACTATGTGTATTGGCCGGATCGTCGAGTTTCACGTAGTCGACGCGGATCCCTTCTTTTTCGAGAGATTTCGCGAAGCCGCGCATCGCCGCGAGTATGAAAGCGATTTTCTGCTTGTGATGCCGCACATAGGTCGTTTCGTCGCCGACTTCGACCATCAGCACGACGTCGCGCGCCGGATCGAGGTCGCGCAGTGTCGCGAGGTTGCGGGTCAATTGGTCGCCTAAGACGAAACGGAGGGTCTGGATCATCGGGTCCGGCGGGTTGTAGAACGGCATTTCGCTGCTCGATACGTCCAGTCACCGCCCCCGGTTCAACGCTTCCCGGACTCCATGCAGGCAAGACAGCTCACACCAACGACGATCGGCCGGATCGCGGCGCAAGCCGTGGGTGCGCTCACGGTGTTCGCGCGATTCGAGCGCGCCTTATATGCGCGGGATTCGGCGGGCCGGATCGTCTGCGTGGTCGCGTGCGATTTGGGTGACGGTGCGATACAGGCCCGCCTGCCCGGCCCCCTTCCCGATTTACCCGATACGATCGAACTCGCACCGGCGCCGATCTGGACACCGCCGGCCTTGCCCGCATGGCGCGACGATAACCTTGTCGCCGGGCTGTCCCGCGCAACGACGATGCGGCCAGCGAAACGCGACGACGTTTGGACCGATGCCTTCGCCGTTGGGCTGGCAAAGCTATCCGGCTGGGTGAAAGGAAGCGCCGCGCTCGATGCGTGCCGCGATTTGATCGGCTTGGGGCCGGGCCTGACGCCGTCGGGCGACGATGCGCTCGGCGGGGCGGCAATCGCACTCCATGTTTTCGGACTTCCCGCACGCGCCAACGAACTTGGCGCCTTCATCCGTGAAAATGCGCCTTGCCGCACGAGCGATATCTCGATGGCGCATTTGAACGCCGCCGCCGCCGGCGAAGGTTCGGCCGCGTTTCACGACGCGTTGCGCGATCTCGTCACGGGTGGCGATTTCGCGTCACTCGAGCGGATCGGCGCGTCGTCGGGTTGGGACGCGATGGACGGCGCCATCGCCGTCCTGTCGCCTATCTTTGCGCGATAGCGATCGCGAGACGCGAAGCCGCCGCATTCGACGGTGCCACGACGATCCCCGCCTCCTCCAGCGTGCGCACTTGCGCCGCGCGGTTCTGCGCGTCGAGATCGGTGCCGGTCACACAGGCGATGACGACCGCATCGCGCGATTTCGCGGCCGCGACGGCGTTGGCGGCATGTTCGGCGGGATCGTCGTTCGCCCCGGTGCCGATCACGATATCGACCAGGATCGCCGCGACATTCGGATCGTCGAGCCCTGCGACGATACCGGCATCGCGCAAAGTGGGGTCGATCATCGGATGCGGCCGGCCCAGCGTGTATTCGTCGGCCCCGTAATCGATCAGCACATGCCCGGACTCGGGCTTCGTCGCCATGGCGCCGGGGATCGGCGCGTTCGACCAGAACGAAGCACCCGCCTTGCGCAGGATCGTTTGCGCTTCGGCGCACAACGTGCCGCCCGAATAGACGCCGCGCACGAAACGGCGCGACGCCGGCAAGCGCTTCGTCCATTCGGCGGCGATCTTGGCCGCGTCGAACGCGTCGGGGACGGGACCGCTTGCCAAGGCGGCGGCCTCTTCCAGCGTCGCGGCGTGGCGCGCGTTCTTCGGCATGTCGAACGCGTCGGCGCCCAGGAAGCAAATCACATGCGGCTTCGGGCTTTTGGCGACGCGTTCCAGCACGATCTTGGCGACCGGCGCGGCGGGCGGCTTGGAAATAATCACGATGCGCTTCGTTGCGGGATCGGCGTCGAGCGCGTCCAATGCCGCCAGCGTCGTCAACGCGCCGACTTTCTCCGATAGGTCGCGCCCGCCGGTGCCAATGCCATGCGACACGCCCGAACCGGCGCGCGCGATAAGCGTGGCGACTTCCTGCAAGCCGGTGCCAGATGCCGCGACAATCCCGATCTCGCCCTGCGGCACCGCATTGGCAAACGCGAGCGGCACGCCCGCGATCATCGCCGTGCCGCAATCCGGGCCCATCACCAGCAAGCCTTTGTCGCGCGCGAACAGCTTCAGCGCGCGTTCTTCTTCGGCCGGCATGTTGTCGGAGAAGATCATGACATTGAGGCCGCGCGACAACGCCTTACGCGCTTCCGATCCGGCGAAGGCACCAGGCACGGAGATCAATGCCAGATTGGCGCCGCCCAACGCGGCGATCGCGGCATCCATCGAGCGCGGATTGCGCGCCCCCTTCGGCCCCGCTTGTTCCGGCGGGCGCGATAGCAGCTTATCCGAGCCGTCGAGCGCGGCTTTCGCTTCGTCGGCGGAACGGCCACGCACCGCGACGACCAGATCGTTGGGCCCGGCCTTGCGCCCTTCGGCATCGAGCAAGCCCGCCTCGTCAAGGATGCGCAGATTGCTGGGCGTGCCGATCATCATCGCGGCACTGGCGACACCTGGCAGCGACGACACCGACTGCGACAGGCGCATCAGCGCCACCGAGTCGAGATAGAAGCCCTTGCGGACGCGATTGGCGAGGACGCTCATTATTTGCCCTCCGCCAGCGCTTCGAGTGCTTGCACGAAGCACGCGAGGGGTGCGCGCACCGTGCCCGCCCCGACTTGGCCAATGCCAGGTTTGCGATGCGCGATGCCCGTATTGATCAACGGCGCGATGCCGGTTTCGACCACGCGGCGCACATCGATGCCGACAGGCACGCCCGCGAAATCGAGACCCGGGATCGTCCAATCGGGATTGCGGCCCGCGCTGATGTCGACCATCGAACGGGTGATGTCGAGCGCTTCGGACGCGGAGCCCGCCCCCACGAAACCCGCGACGGCGGGCGACGCCGCCATCGCGAAACCGCCAAGACCGATCGTTTCGACGATCGCGGAATCGCCGATATCGGGATTGGCGTCGGCTTCGGTGTAGCCAGGAAAATAAAGTCCGCGCGGCTGTTCGACCGGGGCGACATACCAGCGATCGCCGGTCGCGGCGACGCGAATGCCGAAATCCGTGCCGTTGCGGCACATCGCGGTGACGAGCGTGGAATGCGCCACACCCTTCACCGGATCGGCGATCGACTTGCCCATCGCCATCGCAACGTTCAGGAAGAACTGATCGTTGCCACCGCAGAATTCGAGGATCTTGGCGAGTTTTTCGGAATCCGGCACGGCGCGCGCCAGCCACGGCGCCATCGTGCGCACGAACAGGCTGGTGCAGGCGACGTTGCGTTGATGCATCTCGTCGCCCATCGACAACCCGCGCGCGATGATCGGCTTCAGCGCCAAACCGCCCGACAGTTTCAATGCGGCGGCGAGTGCGGGGCCCAAATCGGATGCGAGCCAACGCAAGCGCGCGAGCACGCTGTCGTCGTTGCCGCCGAAGCGCATGACCTTGCCCAGGCCCTCGTTCAGCGTGCAGTAGGCGCGATTGCCGAAGCCGCGGTTTTCGACGACCAGCACGGGCATCGAGCGCGTGATCATACCGGTCATCGGACCGACGGCGCCGTAATGATGGTTCGGCGCGAATTTGATTCCGCCCGACGCGGCGAGCTTCTCGGCCGCATCGAGATCCGGCGCCCAGCCTTCGAGCACGATGGCGCCCTGGATGGCGCCACGGAGCGGGCCGCACATCCGATCCCATTCGATCGGCGGACCGGCATGCAGGATCGTGCGATCGCCCAGGCCTTGCAGCACCGTATCGGCGCGCACGACGTCGATCAGCACGGGCTCGGCTTTCAAAAAGCGCGCGAGCGCTTCCTTATTGGCGGCGTCGATCGCGGGATCGCCGTCGAGCTTGGCGAGGAAACCGGCCAAGCGCGCATCGCCCTTGGCGGGCGGCGCCCAATCGACATGGGAAACGGGAATACCGGCGCGGGAAAGATCGCGCGCGAAACCGTCGAGCCCGACATTGATGATTCGAAGGCCCGTAGCGAGCAAAGATTGACCTGACATGAGGCCGGATAAGACCCTGTCCGGATGCGGTTTTCAAGCCCCGCGCGGCAGATTCCGGCGGATTTCCGCCAGCATTTTCGCGCGCGCGGCATCGTCGGGGGCCGCTTCCAGCGCCTTGCGCACGGCCAGGATCGTACCCGCATAGTCGTTGTGCCAATCGCGGCCCGTTTTGGCCGCCGCACGCAGATCGCGCCCGTCGCCGGCGGGGTCGAGCCGCCAGGATTTGCCGTCGGCGACCAGCGAATCGTCGAGACCGGGAATCGCGATCCTTGCGGCGTCCGCGCCCGACGCCGCCAACGCGCCGCGCAACACGTCGAGCTGATCGGGCTCGCCATGCACCAAGGCGATCTGGGTCGCGGGCCCGATCGCCGCTTGCGCCCAGCGCACGAGATCGCCCTGTCCCGCGTGGCCCGAATAGGCATCGAGATTGCGGATGCGCGCGCACACCGCAAGCTCCTCGCCATGGATGCGCACGGGATCCACGCCGTCGCGAATCAGTCGGCCGAGCGTGCCGGGCGCTTGATAGCCGACGAACAGCACGGTCGATTCCGCGCGCCAGAGATGATCCTTCAGATGATGTTTGATCCGCCCGGCTTCGCACATGCCCGAGCCCGCGATCAGAATGGCGCCGCCCCGGATGCGCGCGAGCGCCTTGCTCTCCGCCACCGATTCGACGACACGCAAATGCGGCGCCTTGAAATGCGATCCGCCGTCGGGCGCGGGTTCCAATGTCGACGCATAACGCGCGAAGACTTCGGTCGCGTGGCTGGCGAGCGGCGAGTCCAAATAGATCGGCATCGCGGGAATGCGGCTCGTGCGCGCGAGCAGCAGCAGATCGTGGATCAGCTCCTGCGTGCGTTCGACCGCGAAGGCCGGGATCAGTAAATTGCCGCCCGCGCGATGCGCGTCGAGCACTTCGGCGGCAAGCTTGGCGCGGCGCGACTCCTCGTCCTCCGCCGGCCGTTCGCGCCCGCCATAGGTCGATTCCATCACCAACAGATCGGCCTTCGGCGGCAAGGCCGCATCGTGCTGCAAGGTTTTGCCGCGCGGTCCCAAATCGCCGGAGAAGACGAGACGCTTGCCCGCGACCTCGATCGCCGCCCACGCCGCCCCCAGAATATGGCCCGCGTGACCGAAGCGCGCTTTGACGCCCGCGACCGGCGAAAATTCCTTGTCGAGCAGAACGGGCCGCAATTGCGCCAACGCCGCTTCGGCATGCGCACGGGTATAGATCGGCGGCAGGATATCGCCTTGGCCGCGCCGGTGCAGGCGCGTGGCCGCGCGATCGGTTTCCATTTCCTGGATCGCGGCCGCGTCGCGCAGCATCCATTGCAGCAGATCGCAGGTCGGCGGCGTGGCGAAGATCGGGCCGTAGAATCCCTCGGCCACGAGGCGCGGCAACAAGCCCGAATGATCGATATGCGCGTGGGTCAACACCACCGCGCCGATCTCGTCGGGCGCGAAGGGAAATTGGCGGCGGTTGAGGCCTTGCAAGGTCTTCGGGCCTTGCGCCATGCCGCAATCGACCAAGAAGGGCTTCGCCCCGCCCTCGACGCGAAAACACGAACCGGTCACGGTGCCGGCAGCCCCGTGAAAGCGAATAGCGAGCAAAGAATCCTTGTTCATCGCCGCGAGTGTAGCGCCAAATGCTTACGCGCGACTAACGCCCGCCCCAGGCGAGCGGGAAATTGCCGGAGATGCCGGGCGTGCCCGTCGCGGTCGCGGTCGGGATCGCGGGTGGCGTCAGGTTCAACAGACCCGGCAGGATCGTGACCGGTGCGCCACCGCCGACCGGCGTCACGGTGATCGACGCGACCGTGCCGCCCGAGGTGTTGATCGTGATCGTGGTGCCCGCACCGAACGTACCCGTCTCGGCCGTCACGCTCGGCGTGCCGGATTGCGCGCCTGCACCAGCTTGCGCACCGGCCTGTTGCGTGCCGCTGCCTTCGCCGGACGATTGCTGATCGCCGCCGCCCGTGCCGCCGCCGGCGGGCGACGCCGCTTCCGACAGGATCGCGATCAGCATCGCCTGCACGGCCGCCGGGCTGACCGGGTTCACGGTCGTCGCATCGGTTGACGTGGTCGACGACGACGGCTGCGTCACCGTCGAGGTCAGGATCTGGGTGATGATCTGCGCCAGCGTTTCGGTCGTGACGGTGTTGGTCGTCGTGCCTTCGGTGGGCGTCGCCGGCGGCGGCGCACTGCTGACCGACGCGCCGCCGAAGGTGAAGCTGCCGCTGCTCGCCGTCACGGCCGACACGGCCGCGGCGCCCGAATTGCCGTTGACCGTGCCGTCGATCGTGCCGCCGGGGCCCGTCAACGCCAGCGCCGTGCCGAAATTGTTGGCGCCTTGGGTCAGATTCATCGTGCCGGTGGCCGACAGGCTGGTCGTACCCGCGCTGAGCATGATTGGGCCGGTCTGCGTCAAAGCGCCACCGGCGGTCACGGTCAGCCCGTTGGCGCTGGAAATCGTGCCGAGCGTCAGCGCGCCCGCACTGGTGATGGCGGCCGAGCCGCTCGACGCGGTCAGCGTTAGCGCGCCACCGAAAGTGTTGCTCGCATGGGTCAAGGCAACGCCGCCGCTTGCCGTGAAGCTCGACGTGCCGGTGACATGCGCCGCGCCGACTTGGGAGATCGAACCCGAGGTGACGCTGACGTTCAAACTGCCGCTGATGGAGAGCGAACCCATGCTCATCGACCCGATCTCGTTCCAGGTCGCGTCGGTGCCGCCGGTCGTCGTCAGCGAAACATTGCCGGCGACGGCGTTGCCCGCGTTCGACAACATGATCCCGTCGGCGGCACTCGCGTAGAAATTCCCGCCCGCGATAATGCCGCCGGATTGCTGCAGCGCGCCGGTCGTCGTCGCCAAAATCAGATCGCCCGCCGACGAGATGCCCGTGGCGCCGACGGTGATCCCGCCCGCGCGCAGCGAAATCGTGCCCGCCGAATTGGTCGCCGTGAGGGGGCCGAGGAAAGTGTTGCCCGCTTCGTAGAGCGTGATGCCGCCGTTCGCCGTCAGATTGACGGGACCGGCGACGCTGACGATGGCACCTGTCGACTGGCCGATATTGCCCGTCGAACTCCAATCGAGGGTGCTGCTCGCCGAAATGCCGGTGACCGTACCCGTCGCATCCGTGGCGATCGCGGCACTCGTATAGGTCGAGCCCGACCCGGTGCGCAGCGCCAACGGACCGCTGACATCGGCCGCGACGTACTCGACCAGATTGACGCCCACGCCGCCGTTATCGAGCGTGAAATTGCCGGTGCCGCGCAGGATCAGCGTATTCGCGGTGACGGCCGTGCCCATGGCTTGCGTGACGCCGCCCGAATCGCCGTGCAGCGTAAGCTTCCCGCCCGTCGCGTTGACATCGCCGTTGAGTAGAATCTGCGCGCCGTGCAGATAAAGCGCCGTCGCCGGCGGCGCATTCAGACCGCCGGCACCGACATCGATATTACCGATCGAGGCGCCGCCGAATTTCAGCGTACCGGCGCTGACATAGGAAAAGCTCGACCCGAGCTGCAGCCCGCCCGATCCGCCGCCGATGCCGATACCAAACCCGTTCGTCAATGGCCGGATCGTCGCGACGCCCGTTGTCTGGATCGAAGCGGCCGCCGTTGAAAGCGAATCGCCCGCCAGGGTGATATCGCCGGTCATGCTCACCCCACCGATGGTGCCACCCGCGAGATTGATCGCGTGGTTGCCCGTACCGCCGCCCATCCCGCCCGTCGCCTCGATCGAAAGGGCGCCGGAAATCGTCGCGATCGTACCGCCCGATCCGACGATCATGCCGTAGCGGTCGCTGTCGCCCGACATGCCGCCGGCCGTCGCGGTAATCGCGATGTTGCCCACACCAGTCGTGACGATCCCGCCGAAATTTCCCGACCCCACGGCCAAGCCCCAGCTTTGCAACCCGCTGTCGTTGGCGCCGCCGCCGGTGGCGTTGATCGTCAACGTGCCGTCCGTGGCCGAAATATAGGTGGCACCGCCACCGCCGACATGCACGCCTTCACTTGCCAAGCCGCCGCCGGTTCCGGTGACGGTGACATTGCCCAGACCGATCGAGCGGATTTCACCGGTTGCGAGCGCCACGCCCGTATTGCCATAGCCGGTGGAACCGCCCGTGCCCGTCACGGTCAGCGCGCCGTCCTCGGTTTGGGCATAGGCGCCCAGATCGTAGAATTCCACGCCCGCCGAACCGGTGGCGCCAGTGCCGCCTTGGCCGTCGATCGTGATCGCGCCGCCGCCGGCCGTCGTCACGCCCGCACCGTTGCGGACCGAGACGCCGTGATAGGTACCCGTATCGCCGCCCGCACCCTTGATCGTGATATTGCCGCCGCCCGCGTTCACGATGGCGCCGGCATCGATCGCCACGCCGTGGAACGCGCCGCTGGTGGTGCCGAAGGCGCCGCCGCCGGGCGCATTGCCGTAGAGATTGATGCCGCCGCCCGACGTCGAAATATTGGCCGTGACGCTCACGCCCGCATCGGCATCGGCCGTGAAAGTACCGCCGCTCAGCGTCTGCGTGGCGGTAATCGAGATGGCGCCTTCCGACATCAACGTGACGTTCTTGCCGACCGCGAAGGTGCTGGCGCCCGACAGGGTGAGCGGTCCGCTGGCTTGCGCAGTGAAGCTCGCCTGGGTGGAGACCGTATCGAGCGTCAAGGCGCCGGTCGCCCCGATGCCGACATCGTTCGAGCCGCCGGTATTGGTCAACGTGACAGCACCGCCGAAGGTGTTGTCGGCATTGGTCAGCTCGATCGAGCCGCCAGCGGTGATATTGGTGGCGCCGGTGACATGGCTGGGCGCGCCCGCCTGATCGATCCCGCCGCCCGTTTGGATCGCCAGATACCCGGCGACATCCGACCCGCCGAGCGTCAGCGTGCCGGTGTAGGAATTGACGAAACTGACATTGCCCACGGCCGTCGTGAACGTGGTCGTGCCGGCGATATCGTTGCTCGCGTTGTTGAGCGCGATATTGCCCGCACCGCCGACGAAGGTGGCGCTGCCGCCGGCGCGCAGCAAGACGCTGTCGAGCGAGATGCCGCTGTTCGACATGACCGACAACTGGCCCGCCCCCGTATCGACGGTGGCCGCACCCGCCGCGACGACGCCTTGGCCGCCATTGGCGCCGTTCCCCATGAACAGGACATAGCCGCCGCCGGCATGGGTGATCGTGCTGCCGCCGTCGAGCACGACGCCGTTCGCGTTCGCGCTGTTGGCGCCGCCATAACCGTAAAGCTCGATATAGCCGCCTTGCGATTCGATGCTGGCGCCCGAGCCCAGCATGATGCCGTTGGCGCCGCTGCCCGTCCCGCTGCCGCCGCGCCCCGACAGGATGATGTAGCCCGTATCGGTTTCCAGACGGCCGCCATTCATCAACACGATGCCGTGTTGGCCGGTGCCGTTGTCGGTCCAACCCTTACCGACGATGTCGATATTGCCGGCACCCGCCGACAGGATCGCGTTGGCGCCGTCGATGCGCACGCCCCACGCGCCGCCGGCGTTGCCGCTGACGTTATTGTCACCGTTGGGCGCGTTGCCCCAGATCGTGATGTTGCCGCCGTCGGATTGGATGCCCGCATTGGCGAACCAAGCGGTCTCGTCGGCGGTGATGTTGAAATGGGCGCCACCCATCCCCGTCTTGACCAGATCGGCATTGACCGAAACATTGCCGCCGGTCGAGATCAGGTTCACGGTCTGCGAATCGCCGCGCGTGAAATTCTGCTGGGCGTTGATCTGGACCGAAGCGCCTTCGATCGTGATCGACGTGCCGGTGAAGGTGTTGCTCTGGCCGAGCGCGATGAGGCCCGACGACGTGAAGTTCACGTTGCCGCCGATCGCATCCTGGGTCAGCGGGCCGATCTGCGTGATGGCGAGGCCCGAGAGCGTCAGCGTGCCGCTGCCCATCGTCGACGCGCCGAGCGTGAGCGTGCTGGCCGACGTGACATCGATGCTGGCCGACGTGCCGGTCTTGTCGATCAGCAGCGTGCCGCCATTCGCCGTGCCGGTGAACCCGCCCGTCCCCGTCAGCACCAGCGAATCGAAATTGGTCAACGTGCCGCCGCTGGCGCCGCCCGTGTCGATCACGACGGCCTTGCCGTTGAAATCGAGCGTGTTCGAATAGAACAGGCCCTGCGTCCGCACTTCGAAGCTATCGACGCTCGCCAAACCGGCATAGCCGCCGAAATTGGTCGAGTCCATCTGGATCGCGCCGATCTGACCGGACCCGCCGAATACCAGTCTATCGAAGCCGGAAATGTCGTTCAGCACGCCGGCACCGATCGCCATCCCGCCGCCCGCGTCGCCGCCATTGATGCCGATGCCGAGCGTCGCGGTCGCCGTTTGGAACTGGATCGTGCCGCTGCCGGACTGATGCGACAGCTCCAAAATCGTCGTGGTCGCCGACAGCGTATTCGCGTGGAGGAACAAATTGCCCTGGAACGACATGCCGCCGATCGTGACGCTGTTGCCGTCGTTGCTGAAGCCGTCGGCGAGCGAAAGACCGAAGCCGCCGCCGAGCGTGGCGTTGGCCAGCAATATGATGTCGTCGCTGGCCGTCCCGGTCGAGGTCACGCTACCGGCGGCGATCAAGATGGAATCGCTGCCCGGCCCCGAGCCGCCCGTGCCCTCGATGTTGATGAAGCCCGCACTCGTGACCGGCGCCTTGGAGATGAGCACGCCGTGATTGCTGCCATCGGCCCCGGCGGAACCGCCTTCGCCGGTGATCGTCAAGCCGCCGGTTCCGGCGGAGATCGACCCGCTATTCGAATACGAATTACCGAAGAAGAAATCGTTCGCGTTGACGAACACGCCGACCTGATAGGAATCGCCGCCGCCCGCCGCACCGCCGCCCTTGCCGTAAATTTGCACGTCGCCCGAACCGGTCGTCGTGACCTGCGCGCCGTCGATCAGCACGCCGATATTGTAGCCGCCGGTATCGCCCGCCACGCCCGCGATATAGATGTCGCCGCCGCCCGCGTCGATCGCGACGGTCGCCGCCGTCAGACGCTTGATTTCGACGCCGTTTCCCGCACCGCTGTAATTGGCGCCCGTGATGCTGCCGCCCGGCGCGTTGCCCATGATCGAAATGCCGCCGCCGAAAGTCTCGATCCCGGCGGTGATCGACATTTTGGTGCCCGCGACGAGGCTCACGGCACCGCCTTCGGTGACGATCTTGCCGCCGAGCGTCAGACTATCCGCCGCCGTGGCGCTGAAATTGAGCATGCCGCCGACAGTGGCGCCGATCGTCGTCGTCGACGGCGTGCCTTGAAGTTGGATCAAACCCGACGAACTGATCTCGAGCGATCGCGCGCCCGTCGTACCAGTGGCTTCGATCGAACCCGAAACGATCACGTCGCCATTGGCGCCGGCGCCGATGAAGCGCAACTGGCCGCCATCGCCCGCGAAGGTGATGGCGCCGCTGAGATTGACGCCCTGGCCGGACGTACCTTCGCCGGTGAAGTTGATCGTGCCGCCGTTAAGCGTCAGCGCCACGCCGTCCGCGCCCAAGCCGTTGGTGCCTTCGCCCGTTACGTTCAACTGGCCGCCGCTGCCCACGCGCCAATCAGCCGCCGGCGCCAGAAGCACGCCGTATTCGTTCAGCGACGTGCCCGCGATCGTCGATCCCGCGTTCGTGCCCGCGTCGATCAGGCCGAGGCTCCAAAAGCCGCGCGAAGCACCGGCGCCGGTCGAATCGCCGTTCAACGTCAGCACACCGCCCGCGGTTTCGATCTGGCTGTAATAGGCCGCGAGAATGCCGTGCGAGCTGGCGCCGGTGCCCGACACGCCGGTGACCGTGATATTGCCGGTCGTCGTCCGCAGGGTGGCGGCGTTGATTCCCGAATTACCCTGCAGGAGAACGCCGTTGCCGTCGGCGCCGTTGCCGCCCTGGCCGTGGATATTGATATTGCCCGCACCGGTGTCGATCGAGACCCACGCCCCGCCGGCGGTCGAATACATATAAACGCCGGCCAGCGACACGCCGCTGGAGGCGCCAGTACCCCGCGCGTGGAAATTGC